>CAMLKN010000117.1 GCA_946480655.1 uncultured Devosia sp.
CCCCCAGATTCGTAGTCTGGTGCTCTATCCAGCTGAGCTACGGGCGCGCAGGCCGACTATGCGGCGGGCTTTGTGGACCGGTGCATTCGCTGCTTCCGATCAAAGCGGGGCAACCCATACATGGGCGCCAGAGCCATTGCAAGCGTGTCGAGACGATTTTTGTGAAAGCGTCATGTCGCTGCGGGGCGATGCGGCAGGGTGATGTCGAAGCGCGTCCCGCGATCCGCCTCCACCAGGGCCAGGGTACCCCCGTGGGCCTCGACGATTTCCCGAGCTATGGCAAGACCAAGGCCCGTTCCACCGGACCGCACGGAACCTTCGAAAGCCACGAAAAGGTTCTTGCGTGCCCGCTCCGGCAGGCCGGGACCATTGTCGATGACAGAAATCACGGTGCGGTCGGCATGGCGCGCAGCGCTCACGACGACCCCCGGCTCGCTCAGCTCCGGGCCGCCCGACTCCAGCGCCTCGCGGGCATTCTTGATCAGGTTGACCAGCACGCGTCCCATCTGGCCAGCATCGACATCGACAACGAGCGCCTCGTCGACGTCATTGCGAAAAGCGATCAGGGGATTGCCGGAGGCTTTCGCCTCAAACGCCGCGTCGTCCACCAGGCCCTTGAGGGAGACGCTGGCAAAGCGCGGCACAGCGGAGGTCTCCCGTCCGTAGTCAAGCACAGATTGGGCAAAGCCGATGGCCCGGTCGAGCGTGTTCACCAATCGCGGGGCCAGGCGCTGCACCTTGGGATCGTCAAGGGTTGCCACCTGGTCGGAGAGCAGTTGCGCCGATGTCAGCGTATTGCGCAGGTCATGGTTGATCTTGGCGACCGCCAGGCCAAGATCGGCCAGATGCCGCCTTTGGCGCAGCATGGAGAAGAGGTCGCTCTCCATCTCGGCCAGTTCGCGCTCGAGAATACCGATTTCGTCGCGCCGCGTCGTAGGGTCGAGAATCAGAGCCGCATTCTCCGGAGCCTTGCGGAAGGCGAGCATATTGCCGGTCATCCGCAGGACCGGATCGATGAACAGGCGGCTGACCAGAACGTAGAGGACGAAAGCGGTGACCGCGGCGATGCCGAGCGACACCAAGGCGATGGAGCGCGAATAGTCGAGCATATCGCGCCGCAAGGGCGCCTCGGGCATCAGGAGTTCGACGAGGCTTTCCTCCATGTCGCCGGTTCCAACGACGCGAAGCGTTCGCCCAGGGCCGGCAAACAACGTGTCGAGCGCACCCAGAACCTGGCTGGGCAAGTCGCGCAACCGAAGGTCGGCCGTCACCACTTCGTCGGGCATCACCGGATTGGCCAGTTCAATCATCTGGCTCTGGCCTTCGCGCCGATAGACGATGGCATTGGCGCCGGCCGAATTGAGAAGCCTGTCCGTCAATTCCTGCGGCAGGGCCATCACGTCGGGCACGGCGTCGAGTACGCGGGCCGCCACCACGCCGACGCGCAGCCGGTCCTCGAGCCAGGTTGAGCGAAAACTGGCGAGCGAGGGCAGATAGACCACGATCTCGACGAGCAGGATGACGCCGATGATCGTGGCGATCAACTTGCTTGAAAGGCCGGAGAACCGGCCGGTCATGACGCTGGGCAGGTCTTTCATCGCCCCGATCCTATGTCCTTCGCCCCCCGGCGTCAGGATGTATCTTGTCCCGTATCAACGGCGCAGCAAGCGCTTGAGCTCGCCGCGGCGCCTGGCAAAGGAAGATACGCTGCGGCTGGCCAATCGGTTTTCGCCCAGCGCCGCAAGACTCGCCATCAGGCTGGGATACGGCAGCGGCAGGTCGGCCAGCGCGTCCAGGGGCATCCCTTGGTCCATGGCCAGCGCCAGGACACCGGCCAGCTCCGCGGCCCCTGGGCCGACGAGGCTGGCGCCGACGATCTGCCCTTTGGGATTGGTCACGACCTTGATGAGCCCGCCCTCGCGCCCCTGGGCCCGGACCAAGTCGTTCTCGGCGAGGTTCACGCGATGAATGCCATGCCCAGACGCCAGCTTGCCCTCGTTCTCCGGAAGGCGACCAAGCTGGGCAAGCGCGGGATCACAAAGCACGAGGCGCGGCATAGCGCCGGGCCGGTGCCGCGGCGCGCCTTGAATCAGCGTGTCGACGACCGACCGGCCATGCGACAGGGCGTATTGCCACTGATCGATCCCGGCAGCCACCCCGACCACGCGGACCCGGCCATTGCTGGTCTGTCCCAATGCGTTGACAGCATAGCGGCCCGCCTGACCCCGCACCGGCCGCAATCGCGCCGCCTCGAGTCCAAGGCTCTCAAGCCGAGGGACCTGACCCTGGGAAACCAGGATATGGGACAGATCCAGCGCTTCCACCTCGCCGCTGCCCAGGGTGACCGTTGCTCCCACACCCTGCGAACGCGGTTGCAGGGCATCGACCCTGGCCCCGTCGAGGACGCGCACGCCGTCCTCCGCGAGGGCCTGCATCAGGATGCTGGCCGTTTCGATGTCAAAACCGGCCAGAGCCCAACCTTGGGGCACCAGCGTCACTTCCGAACCGAAGCGCGCGAAAATCTGTGCCATGGCCATGGCCTCTGGATCCGCGCCGATGACGAGCAGGTGCGTCAGCTTGCGGGGACTGTCCAAAATGGACTCAGGAGTGAAGTAGCTGGCCTCCTCTAGCCCCTGTATTGCAGGGATGGCCGGATCGCCGCCAACTGCAAGAATGATCGCCTGCGGCCGAATCTGCCGGTCGCCGACCGCCAGCGTGGCCGCATCGACAAAACGCGTCTCTCCGGTCACGACCTCGATCCCCAGCGCCGCCAGGCGCTCGTGGCTGTCGAGCGGTGCCCGCGCGGCGGCGACCTTCAGGGCCCGCTCCCGCACTGCCTTCATTGAAGTCTTTGGATCCGCAGCGCCCAGTCCTAACCGGGACGCCGTCCGCATGTCCGCGGCAACAGCAGCGCTGGCAGCCAGGGCCGCCACATGCAAGGCTCGCTGCGGCCCGTCAAAGGGTTCGGCAAAGCCCCGATCGACCAGCATGACGCGGGCTCCCAGCCGTCGTGCATATTGTGCCAGGGCAATTCCCAGAGCCCCCGCACCGACAATACAGAGCTCGGGTCGTGATAACTCAGCCATATCCGCCATGGGGCCAGAACCAATGCTGCTCTTATGCGGGCGAACGGGCGGCTTGACAACTCTCTCCACAAGCGCGTTCCAGGCGCCAAGGCGCGTTGACTTGAGAGACGCTTTTCCCTATAGACGCCACCAACCCGGAAGACGGTGCGTCTGTCAGCCGTCGCCACTTTCTGCTTTCAAGCAGCACCAAACAAGAGGAACCGTGCGCTCGCGCGGTCTGATGTCATGAAGCGTACATACCAGCCCTCCAAGCTCGTGCGTGCCCGTCGTCACGGTTTCCGTGCGCGTATGGCAACCAAGGACGGCCGCGCGATTCTCAATCGTCGCCGCGCCCTTGGCCGCAAGAAGCTCTCGGCCTAAGGGATTCCTGGCCGGATGACGGCCGATCTTTCCCAGCCGAAAGCGATACTGCGCCGTCTCAAGCGGCGCTCGCAGTTTTTGAGAGCCGCCCGGGGCAATCGCGCCGGGCGCTCTGCGTTTGGGCTGCAGGCCATTGCCAGCGCCGAAACCGAGCCGGGCGTCGGCTTCACGGTCACAAAGAAGGTCGGCAATTCTCCGGAACGAAACCGCATGAAGCGCCGCCTGCGCGCCGCTGCGGCAGCTTGTGCGCGTGACTTTGTGCCCGGACATGACTATGTCCTTCTGGCGCGGCGCGAAGCCCTGAGCCAGCCGTTCGAAAAGATGGTAGCCGACCTGACCAGCCTCATCGCTCGTGTGCATGACACAAAGTCAGGCGAAAATCGCAATACCCCCGGCCGCGGCCAACGGAAACCGAGACCATGAATTCTGACAATCGCAATGTCATCCTCGCCGTCGTGCTCAGCATGATCGTGCTGTTCGGTTGGCAGTTCTTCATTGCCGGACCGCAACTGGAACAGGCGCAGCGCCAGGCAGAGATCGCCGCCCAGCAGCAGGCGGAGGCCGAACAACTGGCGGTGCCGGCGACCAATTCCGATGGTTCGGCGGCCGCCCCGGCTGCGGACGCGCCGCTTGCCTTTGCCGACCGTGACACCGCCCTGGCCGCCACCAATCGCGTCAAGATTTCCACGGCCGACCTCGAAGGCTCGATCAACCTCACCGGCGCGCGCATCGACGACCTGCAGCTCAAGCAGTATCGCGAGACCGTCGATCCGGACTCTGCGATTATCACGCTGCTCAAGCCGGCCGGTCTCGGCGACGCCTATTTCATCGAGCAGGGCTGGGCCGCAGCGGCGGGCGCCACCGTTACCCTGCCCGGCAGCCAGAGCGTCTGGACACTGGACGGCGACAATGCCACGCTGACCGCGCAAACGCCGGTAACGCTGCGCTTCGACAATGGTGAGGGCCTGATTTTCCGCCGCACCTTTGCGGTCGACGAATTCTATCTCTTCACCGTCACCCAGACCGTCGAAAACACCGGCACAGGCGACGTGGCCCTGTTCCCCTATTCGCGCGTTGTCCGCCACGGCAACCCGAAGGTGCAGAACTTCTTCATCCAGCACGAAGGCCCGATCGGTGTGCTGGGTTCGAACAATTATGTCGCCCGCAAGTATGCCGACCTTGCCAACGAGAAGCAGGTCGATTTCTCCTCGACAACCGGCTGGCTCGGCATTGCCGACAAGTATTGGGCGACTGCCGTGCTGCCCAAGGCCGGCACGACGATCAATGCGCGCTTTGCCTATAGCCAGACCAATGGCACCAACGTCTATCAGACCAATTATGTCGAGACGCAGCCGGTCATGGTGCCTGCCGGAGGCACGGTCAGCCACGAAGCCTATGTCTTTGCCGGCGCCAAGGAAGACCGCGTCATCAATTCCTACCAGCAGACCTACGGTTTCGATCGCCTGGAACTGCTGATCGACTGGGGCTGGTTCCACTTCCTGACCAAGCCGATGCACTGGCTGCTGGTCACCCTCTACGGCATCCTCGGCAATTTCGGCCTCGCCGTGCTGGCGGTGACCGTCATCGTCAAGGCTCTCTTCTTCCCGCTGGCCAACCGCTCCTACGCCTCCATGGCTGCCATGCGCCGCGTCCAGCCGGAAATGAAGGCCATTCAGGAACGCCTCAAGGACGACCGCGCTGCCCAGCAGCAGGCGATGATGGAGCTATACCGCAAGGAGAAGATCAACCCGCTCTCAGGTTGCTGGCCGATCCTTATCCAGATCCCGGTCTTCTTCGCGCTCTACACCGTCATCTTCATCTCGCTCGAAATGCGCCATGCGCCGTTCTTCGGCTGGATTCAGGATTTGGCGGCACCCGATCCGACCAACATCTTCACACTCTTCGGTCTCATTCCGTGGAACCCCACGGCCCTGCCCGTCCTCGGCTCGTTCCTGCATCTGGGCATCTGGCCGGTCATCATGGGCATCACCATGTGGGTGCAGATGCGCCTCAACCCGCCGCCGCCGGATCCGACCCAGGCCGCCATCTTCAACTGGATGCCGGTGATCTTCACCTTCATGCTGGGCACGTTCCCGGCGGGTCTGGTGATCTACTGGGCCTGGAACAACACGCTCTCGATCGCCCAGCAGTGGTTCATCATGAAGCGCCATGGCGTCGAGGTGAACCTGCTCGGCAATATCGTCGACACGTTCCGCCGCAAGCCCAAGCCGGCCGAATCCAGCAAGAGTTAAGCTGGATCGCAGCAAACTATCTGGGCCCGCCGGAACACCGGTGGGCCTCTCCTTTTCAAGGGTCATGACATGACGCAGCCCGACTACCCACCCGACATCATCGAACGCGGCCGCCTGATGTTCGCGCGCCCCTTCGTCTTCGTGAAGGGTTGCGTCAAGCTGGCCGACCTGCCGCCCATGGACCGGGTCGAGATCGCCTTTGCCGGCCGCTCCAATGTGGGTAAGTCGAGCCTGATCAACGCCCTCTGCGGCACGTCGGGTCTGGCCCGCACGTCGAACACGCCCGGGCGGACCCAGGAACTCAACATCTTCGAGAGCCAGAGCGAGAACCTGCGCATCGTCGACATGCCCGGCTATGGCTATGCCAAGGCACCTGAGCCCAAGGTGAAGGCCTGGACAGCCCTCATCCATCAATACCTCACCGGTCGCGCCACGCTTCGCCGCGTCTATGTTCTGGTCGATAGCCGCCATGGCCCCAAGGACAACGACCTGTCGGTCATGAACGAACTCGACCGTGCCGCAGTGAGCTATCAGGTCGTCCTCACCAAGATCGACAAGCCTTCAGCCAAGGAGCTCGAAGCCAATATCGCCAGGACCCACGCCACCATCGCCAAGCGTCCGGCCGC
Organism: uncultured Devosia sp.; assembly: GCA_946480655.1. Next base: position 6,325 of record CAMLKN010000117.1, read on the forward strand.
CCACCCCGACGTCATCCTGACATCGAGCGAAAAGGGTGAAGGCCTCACCCAGCTGCGGTCCGAGATCACGCTCCTGCTGGAGAGCTGAGGAAGTCGGACAGAAGAAAGGGCGCCCGCAGGCGCCCTCTTTGTCGGCGATCCCAGAATGGTTCAGGCGGCGCGACGCCGGCCCGTCGGCTGGCCAGAACTATCCCCGATAGTGAAGACCGCAACGATCCGGTCCAGCTCGCCGGCCTGCGCCTCGGTCTGCTCGATGGCGGCATTGGTCTGTTCCACAAGGGCTGCGTTGTGCTGGGTGATCTCATCCATCTGCCGCACAGCGACATTGACCTCGTCAATGGCAACCGCCTGCTGCCGCCCGGCCGAAGCGATCTCGCCGATCAGCTTGGCGCTCTCGGTCACCGAGCTGTGGAGCGCCGTGATGCGCTCACCGATCTGCAGCACGACCTGCGTCCCCGCCTTGACCTCGCCCACCGAGAGATCGATCAACTGCTTGATCTCCGACGACGCTTCGGCAGCGCTCTGCGCCAGCCGACGCACCTCGACCGCCACGACGGCAAAGCCCTTGCCGGCCTCTCCTGCCCGGGCCGCTTCCACCGAAGCGTTGAGCGCCAATAGGTTGGTCTGGAAGGCGATGTCGTCGATCAGCCCGATAATGTTGGA
>CAMLKN010000118.1 GCA_946480655.1 uncultured Devosia sp.
ATTGGGAGCCTCTGTCATCTGGGGGGCGCATTCCGGCTGATTTGCGATTCGGGCCGGTAGAGACTACCTCTGAAGCGTAAAGGAGACACGCTCATGTGCGGTCGCTATGCCTCGACCCTGCCGCCCGAAATGATGGAAGAGCTGTTCAAGCTGTTGAACAGCGTGGACGTGGTGCCGCGCTACAATATCGCGCCGACCCAGCCGATCGTCGCCATCTGGGAGGCCGAAGGCCGGCGCGAGGCGCATTTCGCGCGGTGGGGCCTTGTGCCGGGCTGGGTCAAGGACCCGCGCGAGTTTCCGCTTCTCATCAATGCGCGAGCTGAAAGCATGGCCGAAAAACCGGCCTTCCGTGACCGGGTCAAGCATGGGCGCTGCATCGTGCCGGCCAGCGGCTACTACGAATGGCATACCGGGCCGGACAAGAAGAAGCAGCCCTATTACATCACCCGCGCCGATGGTCAGCCCATGGCGCTGGCCGGGCTCTACTCGACCTGGATGGGCCCCAATGGCGAGGAGGTGGATTCGGTGGCGACGATCACCGTGGCCGCCAATCCGCAGCTCTCGGTGATTCACGACCGTATGCCGGCCATCTTGATGGAGGAGGCTCAGTGGGACGACTGGCTCAACGTGCGCGAAGTGCGAGCGCAGGAGGCGGCGCAGATGGCGCTGCCGCTCGAAGACGGGGTGCTGAAATTCCATCCGGTCTCGACCCGCGTGAACTCAGCCCGCGACGACGACCCGGGGCTGATCGAGCCGGTGAACCTGACCACGCCCGAGCCGCCGGCGGAGAAGCCGAAACCGAAGAAGGTGGCGGGCGGCGGCGGGCAGATGGATTTGTTCTGAGGCCCTCACATCACCTCGAAATAGCCGAGCGCGTCGCCGATGGCGTCTTCCTCGTAGTGGAGGTGGCTGATGAGCACCTTTTCGAGGGCGCGATAGACGGTGACGGCGTCCTCGAAGTTCGACTGTCCCGGCGCGTCGGCGAGGGCGATCAGTGCATCGATCAGGCGCTCGAGCAGCGTGTGGACCACGACATGCTCGGCCTGGAGACGGTCGGCAATGGCCTTGAAGGCCGGACCTTGCGCGGCGATCGTGGGGAAGACGGCATAGTCTTCGATCGAGTGGTGGCCGTGGACGAACTGGCAATATTGCCCGCAGAGCGTGCCGAAGCGGCGATAATTGGAGACCATGACGAGGTTGGCGGTCTCGGCCTTGACCTCTTCGGCGCTGGCCTTGCCTTCCGAGGCGCGTTCAATCAGGCGCCCGAGCGCCTTCATATTGTCGCGCAGGTGGTCGTGAATCATTTTCAGGTGCTCACCCGGCGCCCTTTGCGCTTCGGTCAGGCCGGGCAGGTCGGGGATGGCGGGGCGCGTGGCGTCGTCGAGGAACTGGATGTCTTTGAGCAGCATGCGCTGACACTTGGGGTACTGGACCCCATCCTGCAAGAACGCACACGGGAGTGACTGGGTCACATGCCGAGCAGTTTTCCAGGATTCAAAATTCCATTCGGGTCGAGCGCGGTCTTGATGGCGCGCATCATCTCGAGCGCCACCGGGTCCTTCACCTGCTTGAGGAGGTCCACCTTCAATTGCCCGATGCCGTGTTCGGCCGAAACCGAGCCGCCCAGTTTCAGCACCACCTCGTAGATGACCTCGTGCACGGCCTCGTCATATTGGACCATGAAAGCCTTGGGGTCGGCGCCGAGCGGCATGGAGAAATTGAAGTGGATATTGCCATCGCCCATGTGACCGAAGGGTACGGGGCGGATGCCGGGCACGAGCCGTTCGGCGGCGGCGATGCCCTCGGAAATCAGCGCCGGAACGGCGGCGATGGGCACGGAGACGTCATGCTTGATCGAGGCGCCTTCGCGGCTTTGGCATTCACTCATCTGCTCGCGGAAGGCCCACATGCGGGTGCGGTCGGCCAGGGATTGGGCGATTGTCGCATCCCCGATCAGCTCCTCCTCGAAGGCGGCTTCAAGCGCCGCCTGCAATGAGCCCGGTTCGGTGCCGGCCATGCGGGTAAGCTCGATCAGCGCATACCAGGGCGAGGCGCTGGCGGTGGGATTGGCATCGAGCATGCCGTGGCGCAGCTGGATATCGAGGCCGATGTCGGGAATGAGCTCGAAGGCATTGAGGCGGCTGCCGGCGCGCTGGCGCATGAGCTGGAAGAGGTCAAGGGCCGCCTCCGGCGAGGCGACATTGACGAGGGCGGTCTCGTAATCCTCGGGCACGGGATAGAGCTTGAGCGTGGCCGCGGTGATGATGCCCAGAGTGCCCTCGGCGCCGACGAGCAGGTCCTTGAGGTCGTAGCCGGTATTGTCCTTCTTCAAGGCATTGAGGCCGTTATAGAGTCGGCCATCCGCCAGCACTGCCTCGACGCCCATGGTGAGCTCGCGGGCATTGCCATAGGCAAGAACGTTGACCCCGCCGGCATTGGACGAGAGCACGCCGCCGATGCGGGCCGAGCCTTGGGAGGCCAGCCAGAGCGGGAACATGGCGCCCTCGGCCTCGGCGGCCGTGTGGGCATTTTCGAGGATGACGCCGGCTTCGGCGGTCATGACGCCGGCGGCTGTGTCGATGGACCGGATGCGGTCGAGTTTTCGCAGGCTGAGGATAACTTCGGTGCCGTAGAGCGGCACCTGCGCGCCGACGAGGCCCGTATTGCCGCCCTGCGGAATCACGCCGACGCGGTTTGCGTTGGCCCAGCGCAGCACCGCCTGCACGGCAGCGACGTCGGGCGGGGTGACCACGGCGATAGCCGGTTGGTGGAAGCGCTTGCGCGGCTCGTTGAGCCATACGCCCATTTTCGTCGCGTCGCTGACGACATTCTGGCTGCCCAGCAAGTCGGCGAGAGCGGAGGCAGTCTGGGCGGCGGTCAGAGGCATGGGTGAATTCCAAAACAGATGAGCCATGAAGGCGTTGCGCTTGTGCGCCCGGTCCACCATGTGCCACAAGCAAGCACACGACTCCAGATTTGCAAAGGCCGCGCCTTGCCGGCGCGGATATGTCCATGACTGCCCCTGACTGGCCTGACTTCTACTTCGCGCGCCACGGTGAAACCGACTGGAATCGCGAGCAGCGCTATCAGGGCAGCCGCGACATCCCGCTCAACCGGACCGGGCAGTTGCAGGCCGATGCCAATGGCGTGCTCCTCCGGCAGATGCTGGAACGCGATGGCGTCGATCCGGCCTCGCTCAACTGGTTTGCCTCGCCCCTGAGCCGCGCGGCCGAAACCATGGAGCGCATGCGTGCCGCCTTCGATATCGAACTGCCGCCGGTCATCCACGACCATCGCTTGATCGAGATATCCTTCGGCCAGTTCGAAGGGCGGCTGCATGCGGAGATCGCCCGCGAGCACGCGGCGCTGGCGCCGGGCGAGCGCGACGAAAGCTACTGGAATTTCCGCCCCCAGGACGGCGAGAATTACGACGATGTGGCGGGGCGCCTGCTCGACTTTGCCGAGACCCTGACCCACCACGCGGTGGTCGTCGCCCATGGTGGCGTGTTGCGCGTGCTCTGGCACCTGGTCGAAGGCAAGCCCCGCAAGCACGTGATGAACTGGCACCCGCCGCAGGGCGTGATTGCGCATTTCGTCAATGGGCGCATGGAACTGCACGAGGCCCAAAACACGTGGAGCACGCACGTCGATTGACCTGACGGCGTAGCCTGCCTAGAACGCTCCCAGCCAAGGGACCGCGCCATGTCTTTCAATACGTTCGGGCATCTTTTCCGTTTCACCACCTGGGGCGAAAGCCACGGGCCGGCGCTGGGCGTCGTGGTCGATGGCTGCCCGCCGGGCCTGACGCTGACGCCCGAAATGATCCAGCGCGACCTCGACCGTCGCAAGCCGGGGCAATCCAAATACACCACGCAGCGCCGCGAGGCTGATGAGGTGAAGATCCTGTCCGGCGTGTTCGAGGACGAACGCACCGACGGCCCGCGCACGACCGGCACGCCGATCTCGCTCTTGATCGAGAATACCGACCAGCGCTCCAAGGATTATTCGGACATCCGCGACAAGTATCGTCCGGGCCATGCCGACTATACCTATGACCAGAAATACGGCATCCGCGACTACCGCGGCGGCGGCCGCACTTCGGCGCGCGAGACGGCAGCGCGCGTGGCCGCGGGGGCCGTGGCGCGGCAGGTGCTCAAGGGCGTCACCATTCGTGCCAGCCTCGTGCAGATGGGGCCGCACAAGATCGATTATGCCAACTTTGACTGGGAGCAGGTCGACCAGAACCCGCTGTTCTGCGCCGATGCCAAGGCGGCGGCGCTCTGGGCCGATTATCTGGACGGGTTGCGCAAGGATGGCAATTCGGTGGGCGCGGTGATCGAGGTGGTCGCTGAAGGCGTGCCAGCCGGCTGGGGCGCGCCGATCTATGGCAAATTGAGTGCAGACCTCGCGTCGGCCATGATGAGCATCAATGCGGTCAAGGCGGTGGAGATCGGCGCCGGTTTCGAGGCCGCGAGCCTGACGGGTGTCGAGAATGCCGACCAGATGCGGGCAGGCGAGGCAAAACCCTATTTCCTCTCCAACCATGCCGGCGGCATTCTGGGGGGCGTCAGCAATGGCGACCCGATTGTCTGCCGCTTTGCGGTCAAGCCGACCTCGTCGATCCTGACGCCGCGCCAGACTGTGACCACGGCCAACGAGGATACCGACATCGTGACCAAGGGCCGCCACGACCCCTGCGTCGGCATCCGCGCCGTGCCGGTGGGCGAGGCGATGATGGCGCTGGTCCTGGCTGACCATATGCTGCGCCATCGCGGGCAGACGGGGCGCGAAGGGGCAGTGGGCTTCGAAGGCGGTCGGCGCTAGCCGATGCAAGGCTCCGGTGGGGCCTTGCAAGACGAGAAGGCCATGAGAGCTGTGCTCGAATGGCGGGAGGAACCAGGCCTCCTTACCGCTCCCTTTGGGGGAGATGAGGAGAGAGCTTGCTGTTCCGGCAAACCGCGCCGCCCTCGGGCCTGACCCGAGGGCCAGTCGCCGCAAGCAACCAAGCGACTGTGGTGATGGATGGTGGTCCTCGGGTCGAGCCCGAGGACGGCCCGGCGGTTGAGACTAGGTGTTCGGCAAGCTCAGCCTCATCCCCAAAATCCCCCGCCTTACCCTTAACTGTCCCAACCCCTCCAGAAATTCCACATGCGCCATCATGGTCATGCGGGCGGCGAAGCGGACCCTGGTGGGCTGGGTGGGGTAGATGACGTCGACGGCGGCACCGAGGGTGCGGGCGCCCTTGCGGACGGCGTCGAGCAATTGCTCGTTGCGCATCTGCCGATGCAGCCGAAGCGCGGCGGCGTGGGCAGGGCCATCCCCGATCTCGCCGCCATGGGCCGGCAGATAGCGCCGATAGGGCAGGGCGATGAGCTTGTCGAGCGAGGCGAAGTAGTCGGCCATGGAGCCGTCCGGCACCGAGACGAGCGTAGAATTCCAGCCCATGACATGGTCGCCGGAAAAGAGAATGTCGGTTCCGACGACCCCGAAGGCGAGGTGATTGGCGCAGTGCCCGGGGGTGGCGTGGACCGACAGGTGCAGATCGCCGGACTCGATCGTTTCGCCATCGCGCAAAATACGATCCGGCTGGAGGTCCCAGTCGCAGGAGTTGCGGATGGGGTTGATCTCGAATCGGCGGAGAGGACGCGAGAGGCGATGCTGGCCGCCGAACCAGAGGGGCGCGCCGAGGCGTTGGGCCAGGGATTTCGCCATTGCGCTGTGGTCGCGGTGGGTATGCGTGAGCAGGATTGCCGAGACGGGACGCCCCGCGATCGCCGCGAGCAAGGCAGCCTCATGAGCGGGGTCTTCCGGACCCGGATCGATCAGCGCAAGCCGATCATGGCCAAGGATAAATGTGTTCGTGCCGGTGAAGGTGTAGGGCGAGGCATTGGGTGCGGTGACCCGCACAATGCCATCCGCAACGGCGACGGGCTGGCCGGTCTCAGGGTCGAAATCGGTCGCGAAGCGAAGGGGTGGAGCAGGGCTGGGCATTGCGCGTATGGTAACGAGAAAGTAAGAAGCGAGATATCCGGACCAGACCGCCCCGGGGAGGGGGTTGGTCCCTATCACTTACGGAAGGTATGAAATGGCTGTGACTTTGACCACGCCCAACACGCTGCTCGGTGCATTCCAGCCCAAGAGTGACGTCGCCAAGCTGGCAACCAATGCCGCGATCGTGCTCATCGGCACCATGCTGATCGCCGCTGCTGCAAAGATCACCGTTCCGGTCATGCCGGTTCCGTTCACGATGCAGAGCTTCGCCATTGCCGCTCTCGCCGCTGCCTTCGGCATGCGCATCGGCGTTGCCACCGTCGCCGCCTATCTCATCGAAGGCGCCATGGGTCTGCCGGTCTTCGCCACTGGCGGCGGCCTTGCCTACCTCGTCGGCCCGACCGGCGGCTTCCTCATCGGCTTCCTGGCCCAGGCTGCCATCATCGGCTATGCGGCCGACCGTGGCGCTTCCGGCCGCCCCTTCACCCTGTTCGGCGCCATGCTTGTGGCTTCTGCCGTGCTCTATGCCTTCGGCTTTGCCTGGCTCGTGGCCATGGCTGGCCAGGCCGCCTGGGTCGACCAGACCAATGTCGTCGCCTCGGCCTTCGCCAAGGCCGTGCAGCCCTTCCTGATCTGGGACACGCTCAAGATGGCCTTTGCTGCCCTGACCGTGACCGGTCTGTGGGGTCTCTTCGCCTCCAAGCGCTGACAGTTTCCGACACCAAATCGAAAGGGCCGGTGCTCAGCACCGGCCCTTTTGCTTTGCCTCAAGGGAAGCCCTGCAACCAGCCTCCGGGATGAGTGCCCTCCTGCGCTTCCCGTTTGGCCCGGCCGCTCTGATTTGAACGCGGCCAAAAAAGAGGCCCACATCTGGCCCAGCGGGTGTGATCGCGAGAAAGCTGTTCCGGCTCCAGCACAGCAGCCTCGACGAGCAGTGGATGGATGGTGATATTATTCATAATGTGATCAACATCGCTTCAATA
>CAMLKN010000119.1 GCA_946480655.1 uncultured Devosia sp.
TTCTTGGCGGCGATGATGTCCTGGGCTTCCTGGGTCGCGGAGGGGGCCACGATCACTTCGGTGAAGACCTTGACGATCTCGGTGGCCGTCTCGGCGTCGATTTCGCGGTTGGTGGCGACAATGCCGCCAAAAGCCGAGACCGGGTCGGTACGCAGGGCCTTGAGGTAGGCCGTCTTGAGATCACCGGCGACGGCCACGCCGCAGGGATTGGCATGCTTGATGATGGCGACGGCCGCGGTTTCTTCGGGCGCGAATTCGCTGACCAGTTCGAAGGCGGCATCGGTATCGTTGATATTGTTGTAGGAGAGGGTCTTGCCCTGCACCTGGGTGGCGGTGGCAACGCCCGGGCGGTTCTCGCCGGTCTTGTAGAAGGCGGCCCATTGATGCGGGTTTTCGCCATAGCGCATGACTTCGCTCAGCGTGCCGGCAAAGCTGCGATAGGTCACATCGGCAAAGTCGATTTCCTTGGCGAACCAGCTCGAAATGGCGCTGTCATAAGCGGCGGTGCGGGCATAGGCCTTGGCTGCAAGGCGCTGGCGCATTTCGAAGGGAATGCCGCCCGCCCTGATGGCCTCGAGAATGGCCGGATAGTCGGCCGGATCGACGACGACGGTGACATAGGCATGGTTCTTGGCGGCCGAGCGCACCATGGCGGGGCCACCGATGTCGATATTTTCGATGATCTCGTCATAGGAGGCGCCGGACGCGACGGTCTTTTCGAACGGGTAGAGATTGACGGCCACGAGGTCGATGGGGCCGATTTCGTGTTCGTCCATCGAGGCCTTGTGGGCCGGGTTGTCGCGGACCGAGAGCAGGCCGCCATGCACCTTGGGATGGAGCGTCTTGACGCGGCCATCCATCATTTCGGGGAAGCCGGTCAAATCGGAAATGTCGCGGACGGGAAGGCCGGCCTCGCTGATCAGCTTGTGGGTGCCGCCGGTCGAGACCAGTTCGACACCGGCTTCCGCCAGCCCGCGGGCAAAGTCGGCCATGCCCGATTTGTCGAATACCGAAAGCAGTGCCCGCCCGACCGTTACCGTCTTGCCCATGGAAATGTCGTCTCGCCGTCAATGGAGGAATTTGCGGCGCTCGCTAGCACGAGACGGGCCAAAGGCCAATCTCTCATTGCTGCTCGAGCGTGAAAATCCAGGCGACTTCGGTATCGGCGGTGACCGTGGTTTCGAGCACCATCTGCCGCGTCCGATGGAAGCCGAGATAGGCGGATTGGCGCACGCTGTCTTCCTCGCGGAACTGTGCCCCTTCCCAGAGGAAGCTCCAGACCACGCCATTGGGCAGGACCAGCCGGGCGATGCCTTCTCCAGTCGTCCGGCGCACCTTGACGCCGGGCGCGAGGTGGAAGCGCAGGGCCAAGAGGCCATCGGGTTCGCCCTTGGCGATGATCCGGTCCTGGCCGACCAGCGTCGTGCCTTCGGACAGGAGGGTGAGGCGGCGCTCGATTTCGACGCCGAAGCGGCCGGCATAGCCGGCGCTGGTCATGGTCAGCATGTGCTCGGCGGTGTCGAGCGCCATGGCCTGGGCCGAGGTGTTGCGGCTTGCGCGCTGGGCTGCACCCTCCGCATCAATGGTGGGGGATGAATGGGCCACGGCCTGGCGGAAGAGGTCCTGGCTGTCCGGCAGGTCGGAAGGGGCGGGGCCACAGGAGCCCACGATCAGTTCGCTGCCATGGGCGAATTCGAAGGCCAGGGCGCCGTCATGGGCCTCGCCGTCGAAGCCCGGTGGGGGCCGGAGGCCGCTGTCGCCTATGATGACCGTGTCGCCGGCGCGGACAATGCCGTAGCCGCCCAGGAGGCGCGAGCGCCGCGAGGCAGAAGGGCCATTGGCCTGCACGGCGACCAGCACGTCATGCGGCACCTGTCCGCAACCGTTGAAATAGACCGGCTCGCCACTCGATAGCGTCAGGGCATCGAGGGATTCATGCATGCGGTCGATGCGATTGGTCAGTTCCGCCATGGCGGGGCTGCCATGCCGCCCCACGGCGCGGCGGAGGCTCGCCAGTTCCACCAGAAGCGCCAATTGCAGCTTCGGGTTGCGCGACAGGTGCAGGCCATCGCTGTCGAGTTGCTGGGCCAGCAGCGCGTCGAGCCGGGCGACATGGGTATCGATGTCGGGCACGTCGCCGATATTGCACAGTTCGGCGCCCAAAAGGCCGATCGCGGCAAAGAGCGCCTCCACCGCATCGGCGGCGAGGGCGCCGCGCACGCGCAGGCTCTGCACCTGGGTGGAAAGGGCGCGCTGGATGGTTCGCGTCTGGTCCGGCGTTGCGCCGTCGAGAATGAGCGTCAGGTGCCTGAGCCAGTTGAGCACGCGCTGGGCGGTGAGGGTCAGGGTCCAGCTATCGGCTTCGAACTGGCCTTCGCGTCCGATCCAGTCGAGCACGAGGGTGCGAGCGAAGAGCTTTTCTCCCGAGTCCCGGGAATCGCGGAAGTGCCGGAGCCAGGAGAAGCTGTGGAGGTTGTTCCACCAATCGGGGTGGTCGACATCGATGGAGAAGGGCGAGGCGCCGCCGGTCTCGAACAGCTTGGAGGCCAAGAGATAGCGGCCAGACATCATTTCGCGCACGGCGTCGCGGTCGGCCGGGCGGAAATCGGGCAGGTCGCCGGCAAAGGCATGGTCGGTCTGGCCGCGCCAGGTCCAGCGCAGCACGGGCAGAGTGACGATCTGGTCGGCCAGGCCCAGCGCCGCGCGCCGGCCCGCCGAGAGCAGTCCCCCACTCATCTGCCGGCCCTCGCCCATTCGGGCACCATAGAGGGCCTGATGTCCTTTTGTGCTGCCAATTGTTTTCCTTGCCGGCAGCCCATTCGCTTCTGCCGCATCGTCGCCCTTTAGCCTGTTCGGCGGAATCGCGCCACGAAGAACCCATCCATACCCATATTTCCACTGCCCGGGGTCATGGCGGGATGGGTCCGCACCAGCCCCTTCGCGGTCACCGCTTCCTCAAGGCCCGGCAGTTCGGCCGGGGCCACCGGCAGCAATTGCAGCCCCGGCAGGGTTTCCAGCGCCCAGGCCGCCTGGTCCTCGCCCTCTGCCGGCTCCAGCGAACAGACGCAGTAGATCAGCGTGCCACCCGGCGCGAGGCACCGATAGGCATTGGCCATGAGCGCCCGCTGCAGCCGCACCCGGCCGGCAATGTCCTGGGCCGACCGGCTCCAAAGCACTTCGGGATGGCGACGGAAGGTGCCGGTGGCCGAACAGGGCGCGTCGAGCAGCACGCCATCGAAGGGCTTGGCCGGGTCGAAGGTGGCCGCATCGGCTTCGACCACTTTGGGTGCATAGCCCAGCCGCGTCATGTTCTGGCGCAGTCGATCAAGCCGGGCGGCGTCACTGTCGAGCGCCGTTACCTTGTAGCCGGCCTTGATCAGTTGCGCCGTCTTGCCGCCGGGGGCGGCGCAGAGATCGAGCACGCTGCTGCCGGCAGGCAGGTTCAGCAGCCGGGCCGGCAGGGCCGAGGCGGCGTCCTGAACCCACCAGCGTCCCTCCTCATAGCCGGGCAGGGCTTCCACCGGCCGGTCGCGGGTCTCGAGGCGCACGCTGTCGGCGATCAGCCGCTCGGCACCCAGTGCCGCGACGAGGTCAGCATCGTCGTCGCGCAAGGTGAGGTCCAGCGGGGCCCCATCCACCAAGGCGTCGGCAAAGCGGGAGACGGCCTCGGCGCCATAGGCCTCGGTCCAGCTTTTCGCAAAGGTCCCGGGGAGCAGCAGCGCCTCGTCCATGAGACCATAGCGGGCCGAATTGGCCTGTGCCCGGCGCAGCACGGCATTCATCAGGCCCGAAAGGTGCCGGGCCTTGTTGTCGCGCTTGATGGCCTCGACGGCGAGGAAAAGGGCGCTGTGCGCTCCAAGGTCGGGCAGGAAGACCAGCTGCGCCAGCGACAGGCGCAAGACGGCCTCGAAAGTGCCGGATCGCGGCGGCAGGCCCTTTTCGAGGAGGTCCGCCAGCATGGCATTGATCTGGCCGTGTCGCCGAAGGGCCGTGGTGATGAGCCGGTTGGCCAGTGCCCGGTCGCGCCCGTCCGCCAGGTCCCCGGCGCCGAGCGGCACAAAATGCTCGCCGCCCAGGACGGTCTTGAGCCGCTGGGCGGCCATGAGGCGAAGTTTCAGACCCGCCGGTTCGGTGCGTTGCGCCAATTCGTCAACTCGGTTGCGGCGCGCATCCGTTGCGGCGGGCGCCATTATCCCCAGGGTCCGCGGACATTTCCGTCATCTTCGGTGCGTCCGGCGGTCGGCACGCGCCAGCCGCCACCGCTGTCATTGCTGCGCGAAGCAGCACGCGGGCGGGGCTGGGGCCTGCGCCCCTTATCGTCCACGCTCATCTCGTCGGCAAGCCTTTGCAGGGCGGCAATGCGGTTGCCGGTGTCGGGATGGGTGGAAAAGAGGTTGTCCATGCGGGCGCCCGAGAGCGGATTGACGATGTACATATGGGCCATGGCCGGGTTGCGCTCGGCCGCGACATTGACCTGGCGGCCGGCGAATGTCGCGATCTTGTGGAGTGCCGAGGCCAGGGCAATCGGATCGCCGGAAATTTCGGCGCCATGCTTGTCGGCCTCGTATTCGCGGGTCCGGCTCACCGCCATCTGCACCATCATGGCGGCGACGGGCGCAAGGAACACCATCAACAGCGCGCCAACCCCGCCCAGCGGATTGTCGCGATTATTGCCGCCACCGAAGAACAGGCCGAACTGCGCCAGCGCCGAAATGGCACCGGCCAGGGTGGCCGTGATGGTCATGGTCAGCGTGTCGCGATTCTTGATATGGGCCAGCTCATGCGCGACCACGCCCGCCACTTCGCGCGTATCGAGCTGGCGCAAGAGGCCCGCGGACACGGCCACGGCGGCATTGTTGGGGTCGCGGCCGGTGGCAAAGGCATTGGGTTGCTCGGTCTCGATCACATAGACGGAAGGGGTCGGGATGCCGGCGCGCCTGGAGAGCACATCGACCATGTCATAGAGTTCGGGGGCGCGGGAGCGTTCCACGGGGACGGCGTTCTGCATGCGCAGCACCATCTTGTCGGAGTTCCAGTAGGCAAAAAGGTTGGTTGCCGCCGCAAAGGCCAAAGCAACCATCATGCCGCCGGTGCCACCGATAAAGTAACCCACCACCATGAACAGCGCCGTCATCCCGGCCAGCAGGACGAAGGTGCGGAACATATTGAACATTTCTCGAACCCCTTGGGTTGGCTTGTCTGGCCAACTATGTTGTGTGCCACTCGGTTCCGTGCAAGCGGATGACCAAAAGGTAATGGAATTGCCCATGGATGACGAGATTCCGGACGCGGAGGCGGTGGTGCCGCCAGCGCCAGCCAAGGTCCTGACCCCCGCCGCACAGCGGGCACTGGCGGAAGCAGAGGCGCGCCGGCAGGCGATCGATGCGGCCACGGCCATGGCCCCCAAGGAAAAGGGCGGGCGGGGCGGGCTCGAGCCAGGCCGCTATGGCGATTGGGAGATCAAGGGTCTCACCAGCGACTTCTAGCTTTTAGCCCGGGAAGAAGTCGGTGATGTTGTAGCCAGCGGCCGAGACGGCGAAAGTCGTTGCGACGGTGACGATGGAAGCGATCAGCAGATACTCGATGAGGGTGATCGGGTTCTGCTGACGCAGATGGGTCACAAGGCGACGCAACATAGAGGTTTCTTCCGATACGCGAAGACCACCCATTTGCGGCCAACGAGATGAATAGAAGCTGAACGGGGTCAGCTCCTGAGCGCTGCGATGGCCGGAAGCAGTTCACTTTCGATGGCTTCAGGCGTCAGCGGACCCACATGCTTGTAGACGATGACGCCCTTGGCGTCGACCAGGAAGGTCTCGGGCACGCCATAGACTCCCCAGTCGATCGAGACGCGGCGGTCGCGATCGGCGCCGACCGCATCATAGGGATTGCCCAGTTCGGCGAGGAAGGCGACGGCATTTTCCGGGGCATCGGAATGGTTGATGCCAAACAAGCGGATGCCGGTCTCGGCTTTCAGCGCCTCGAGCAGCGGATGCTCGTCGCGGCAGGGAATGCACCAGGAGGCAAAGACATTGACCAGGGTCGGTTCGCCGCTGAGGGCAGCCGAGCCGAAGCCGGGTACGTCAAGGCCCTCGACCGCCGCCAGCTCGAATTGCGGCACCGGCTTGTCGATCAGCACGGAGCGGACGAGGCTGGAATCGCGGTCGATGGAAAAGGCAAAGACCGAGACCAGGGCCACGAGCAGGATCAGCGGCAGGGCGAAGAGGGCGTAGCGCATCAGCCGCGCTTGTCCCCGAGCTGGGCCAGCCGCGCCGTGACGCGGCGGCTGTCGGCGATCACCCAGCCGATCAGGGCGACGAGGCCCAGCGACACGCCGGCATAGGCGGCGATGATGAATTGGGCATGCTGGCCGAGTTCGATCATGCGGTCTCTCCCCGCGCTGCCTTGCGCTCCAGCGTCGTCACCCTCCGGCGGCGCACTTCGGTATGCATGGCCACCAGTTGCAGGGTCACGAAGAGAAAGGTGAAGGCAAAGAACATCAGGAACAATGGCGTCAGGATCGAGGCCGGCATGGTCGGGCCGTCGGGCCGGAAGACGCTGGCCGGCTGGTGCAGGGTGCTCCACCAATCCACCGAGAACTTGATGATCGGCACATTGACCGCGCCCACAAGGGTGAAGATGGCGACCACCCGGGCGGCGCGCAGCTGGTCGTCGAAGGCGCGCCAGAGTGCCACGATGCCGAGATAGATGAAGAGCAGGATCAGGGTCGAGGTCATGCGACCGTCCCATTCCCAGAACGTGCCCCAGGTGGGACGGCCCCACATGGAGCCGGTAAAGAGCGCCATGGCGGTAAAGGCGGCGCCCAGCGGCGCGGCGGCCTTCATCGACACATCGGCCAGCGGATGCCGCCAGACCAGCGTGCCGAGCGCCGAAACGGCCATGGCGCCATAGACGAACTGGCTGAGCCAGGCGGTGGGCACATGCACGTACATGATGCGCACCGTGTC
>CAMLKN010000120.1 GCA_946480655.1 uncultured Devosia sp.
TCTCTGGTCAGGGATGGCTCGGCAGCGAGCCGCGGGCAATGACCGGCATGGCTATGAGGTCGGAATGTGCCGCACGGGAAGGGCCGAGAAGCAACTCCACGGCACGGCGTCCCATCTGCTCGTGAGGCAGCCCGATCGTGGTGAGGCCCGGGCGCAGATAGGAGGCGATCTCGTCATTGTCGAAGGAGACAATGGCCACCTCGTCCGGCACCTTGCGGCCAGCCTCGGCAAGGGCCTGATAGGCGCCGAATGCCAGTCGGTCATTGAGGCACAAGAGGGCGCGGGGCGTGTGCAGCTTCAGCAGCTTCCTCGTGAGGTCATAACCGTAGTTCGGTTCCCAGTTCCAGCAGCTGAGTTCCGCCAGGAATTCCAGACCAGCGTCGCTCATTGCCTCACGGATACCCTGGAAGCGGCGGGAGATGGTCTCGGAGCGGAACAGGCCCTCTTCCTGTTTGGCATTGTGGCCCAGAAGAACAATGCCCTCCCGAATGCCGCTCTTGACGAGCAGGTCGACGGCGGAGCGGCCGCCGCGATATTCGTCAGGCAGCACGGAGACGGGGAAGCGGGCGCTGGTGCCGTTCAGCATGACGACCGGGATATTGATGGCAAGATCGGGCACGAAGACTTCGCGGGCCCGCATGGCAGCGAATATCAGGCCGTCAACCTGCCGGTCGAGCGCGGCCTCGACCGCCTGGATTTCCCGGGCCGGTTCGCCACCGGTTTCCAGCAACAGCATGACATGCTTGGCTTCCTCAGCGGCGGCAAGGGCGCCCCGGATCAGGCCGCTGGCAAAGCGGGTGGTGGCGACATAGTCGGAAATGAAGGCAATTGAGCGCGACTTGTCCGTGCGAAGGGCGCGCGCGGCCACGTTGGGCCGGTACCCGAGGCTGGCAGCGGCGTCATGGACCTTCTTATGCGCCTCAGGCGACAGGCGCGTATCGGGCCTGCCCGTCAGAATCATCGAGGCCGCCGTGGTCGACAGACCGGCCAGACGCGCCACATCGGCCAGTGTTACACGCTTCTTTGCCAATGACCTGCAGTCCCCCCGGCCGCCTTGCCGCTTTCGGATTGGATAGCCATGCGCCCCCCGCTTGACAAGTTGATCGGAGCATAGCATGTGCTAAATGGTTTTAGCAAAGCCGTTCCTGAGAGCGGTAGCGAACAGACCTCGGAAAGGGGCTTGAGGAGTGGCATTCCATCTGCTCGATCATTGGGTGTGGGATTTCTGGCTCGCCGACGACGGCGCGATTTTTCATCTTTACTATCTCCATGCACCCAAATCGCTGGGCAATCCCGATCTGCGGCACCGCAATGCGCGCATCGGCCACGCGACCTCGACCGACCTTGTCAACTGGACCGACCATGGCCGGATTTTCGAGGCTGGCGCGCCGGGGAGCTTTGATAGCAGTGCGACCTGGACTGGTAGCGTGGTGCGCGGGCCTGACCAGCTCTGGCGCATGTTCTACACCGGCTCTTGCTTTCTCTCAGCCGACAGCAATGCCAATATCGAAGTGGTGGGGCTGGCGACCTCGGGCGATCTCTACAATTGGGACAAGCAGCCCGGCCCGGTCTGCGCGGCGGACGGCCGGTACTATGAAACGCTGGGAACCTCGAACTGGCCGGAGGAAGCCTGGCGCGACCCCTGGGTCTTCTGGCAGCAGGCCGACCAGCGCTGGCATATGTTCATCACGGCACGGGGCAAGGATGGCGCGGAGCCTGATCGCGGGGTGATGGGGCACGCGGTTTCCACCGACCTCTCGACTTGGGACGTGCAGCCGCCTCTCAGTGCGACAGGGTCAGGTTTTGCACATTTGGAAGTGTTTCAACTGATCAGGATCGGCGGTCGGAACCACTTGGTCTTCTGCTGCGATAGCGCCAAGCTTTGCGGTCCGCGAGCGGGAGGTATAGGCGGCGTCTGGAGCCTGCCCGTCGGCGATATGCCTGGCCGAGTGGATTTCGGCGCGGCGCGATTGCTTGTCGACGAGCGGCTCTATGCCGGCCGGGTCGCTGTGGACAGGCAAGGCGCACCCCACTTGCTGGCATTCCACAATACCAACCGCGACGGCAGTTTCGTGGGTGGAATATGTGACCCCATGCCGATCGGCGTTGACGAAGACGGTTATCTCGAGGTGGCGGCTCCATGAGCATTCAGATGCACGGATCATGCGCAGCAGGTTTTGAAGCGGTGGCCGACGCCTTCGCCATGTCCTTTGCCGGGCGGCCTACCATGGGCGCTGCGCTGCATGTCAGGATTGGTGGGCAGAGCGTCATTGATCTCTGGGGCGGCATTGCCGATGAACGGGACGGCCGGGCCTGGGAGCAAGACACGCCTTCGGTGGTTTTTTCCTGCACCAAGGGTCTGATGTCGATCCTCGTTGCCCATCTGGTGGAGCAAGGCCGTCTCGACTATGCAGCGCCGGTGGCGCGGTACTGGCCCGAATTTGCCGCCGCCGGAAAGGCAGGCATCACCGTCGGCCAGGCAATGGCGCATCAGGCGGGGTTGTCCGCGCCGCGCCAGACGCTGACTGAAGATGACATCGTCAATTGGGATCGGGTGGTCTCGGTGCTGGCGGCGCAGGAGCCGCTCTGGCCCATCGGCTCGGGCTATGCCTACCACGCCTTGACCCATGGATGGATCGCCGGCGAACTGGTGCGCCGGGTGACGGGTATGTCCCCGGGTGCCTATTTCGCAGACCTTGTCTCGGGGCCGCTGGCTGTGGACGCCTGGATCGGGCTGCCTGATGCACTAGCGGACCGTCCTGCGCATTTGCAGGTCAGCGCCCCTCTGTCGGCGCTGTGGGCAGAAGAGGCCAAGAAGCCGGCGCCGAACTGGCCATACAAGGCCATGACACTGGGGGACGCCCTGCCAGCCGATCTGGTCACCGACAATGGCGGCTTCAACCGTCAGCGCATTCGCGCCGCGGAAATTCCGGGTGCCGGCGGAATCGCGACCGCCAAGGCGCTGGCCACCATCTGGTCGGCCACCGTGGCACAGACACAGGGCATTCGCTTGCTGGGTGATGCTGTCATCGCCGAAGCGACCGGGACGCAGAGCCAGGGCATGCCCGTGTTCGGTGGCGAACCGCCTTTTTCCCGTTGGGGCTATGGCTTTCAGCTTGATTCCGAAGCGCGGCGCTATCTGGGCGAGGGCTGCTTCGGGCATGACGGTGCAGGGGGGCAGGTCGGCTTCGCCGACCCCTCGCGCCAGATCGGTTTCGGCTTTGTCACCAACTGGATGATGGGGCCGGAAGACCAGCGCGCAACCGGGATCATCTCGGCCCTGCGCAAGGTCGTCTAGTCGCCGCGCCAGGCACGGGGCGGCATATTGACACCGCTCCGCGCTCATGCGCTAAATCCATTTAGCAGACGGAAACATCCACTGCAGACTTTACCCTGGAGGAGGTAGTCGTGAGAAATTCATCCCGCCACGCACTTCGCATTGCCGCCCTGAGCCTGTCCACCAGCGCCCTGATGGGGGCCGCCCTGGCTGCGCCGAGCTGCGGCACCGACCCGGTCGTGCTCAATTCCTACTTTGAAACAGGCTTCCCCCTGCCGACACGGCTGGCGGAGGAGTTCACCAAGCAGTTTCCCAATGTCACTTTCGACATCAAGGAAGACCAGTTCGCCAACATGATGGAGAACTCGCCGCGCATCCTGTCGGAAGACAATGCGCCCGATCTCATTCGCCTGCCATCGCTCACCGATCTCGTCGCCAATAACCTGCTGCTTAACCTCGACGGCTATTTCACCGAATTCGGTTGGGACAAGTTCCCCGCCGGCCAGCTGGTGCAACTGCGCGTGGAAGAGGGCGGTCGCCCGCGCGGCACCGGCTCGCTCTATGCTCTGGGTCTCAATTACTCGATGACCGGCGTGTTCTACAACAAGGAGCTGGCCGCCCAGCTGGGCATGACCGAGCCGCCAAAGACGCTGGCCGAGCTCGATGCGCTGATGGCCAAGGCAAAGGAAGCCGGTATCCAGCCGATCATGCAGTGGAACAAGGGCACGGCGGGTCTTGCCTTTCCGCTGCAGAACCTGATGGGCGCCTATGGCGCGCCCGAGCCGATCAATGACTGGATCTTCCAGAAGGAAGGCGCGACCATCAACACGCCCGAGAACCTGGAGGCAGCCCAGCATCTGGATGGATGGATCAAGGCGGGCTACTTCCCGTCAGACGCCAATGCCATCGAATATTTCCAGATGATGAGCCGGTTCATGGGCGGCGAGGGCCTGTTCATGTTCAATGGCGACTGGGAGTCGGGCAATCTCGACGCCAATGCGCCGGGCAAGTTCGGCTTCTTCATCATGCCGACCGAAGAGGAGGGCGGCCGCCACGCCACCATGTCTGCACCGCTGACCTTCGGCATAGCCGCAAAGGCGGCCAATCCCGATTGCGCTGCCTTCTTCCTCGATTGGGTTGCAACCAATGAGGAGGCCCGCAAGATCAACGTCGCTGTCGGTGGTTCCAATCCTGGTGGTCCGACCGATCTGCCCATGCCGGCAGTCGAACCCGGCTCGGTGACCGAGGCTTCGCTGGCAGCCGGCCAGACCCTGGCCGAGGACAATGGCGCAATGGACTTCATCGCCAATGCCACCGGCGCCATCTTTGCCGCGGGCTGGACGCCCGAACTGCAGAAGATGGTTGGCGGACAGCAGACGCCCGAGGGGCTGCTGGAAACCGTGCAGGAAGAGTACGAGACCCAGCTTTCGCGCTAGAGTATCGCCTGAAACTGCCCTGAGCGGCCGGAATCGAACATGACTGACAAGACGACGTCCATTCCGGACGCTCTGCCCGCATCAAAGCGGCTCCCGCCTTCGCGCGGGAGCCGCAAGACCAGAACCGCCGCCTGGCTGTTCGTGGCGCCCGCCTTTGTCGCCTATGCCGCCTTCGTGCTGGTGCCGCTGGTCATGAGCTTCTATTACTCCTTCCTGCGCTGGGACGGGATCGGCGAGGCCACCTTCCACGGCCTTGGCAACTACATCACCGTGCTCACCGACCGCGATCTGCTGCAGATCATCGGCAACGCGTTCCAGCTGGTTCTCTATTTCACGCTGATCCCGGTGGGTCTCGGGCTGGCAGTGGCTTCGGCCATTCGCAGCCACATGGCGGGCCGTTTCGGCACCGTTACCCGCACAGTGCTGTTCCTGCCCCAGGTCATCCCGCTGGTGGCGGCGGGCATAGCCTGGAGCTGGATGTTTGCGTCCACAGGCCTGGTCAACCAGACGCTCAAGGCGATCGGGCTTTCCAGCTGGGCGCGAGGATGGCTGGGTGATTTCGTCTGGGCGCTGCCGGCGGTGGGCATTATCGGTGCCTGGGTGCTGCTGGGGTTGTGTACCATGCTGCTGGTCACCGGCATCACCAAGATCGACCCCAGCCTCTACGAGGCCGCACGGCTCGACGGAGCGCGGCCGTGGCACGAGTTCCGCTACATCACCCTGCCGGGCCTGCGCCAGGAAATCGGCGTGTGCATCACGGTAACGGTGATCGCAGCCCTGGCCAGTTTCGACATTGTCTATATCTCGACCCAGGGCGGGCCGGGGATCACCACCACTGTGCCGGGGCTCGAAATCTATCGCCTGGCCTTTGCCCATCGGCAGGTTGGGCTCGCTTCGGCGCTGGCCATCGTGCTCATGGTGCTGGTGCTGGTTTCGATCGCGCCTGTGCAGTGGTTCACGCGGGACAAGAAATGACGACCACCGCACCCAATACGCTGATCGCCCGCTCGCTGATCATCCTCCTGATGATCGTGACCCTTCTGCCATTCCTCAGCATGTTCTCGGCTGCCCTGGCGCCGCAGGGCACCTATCCCAATGGCCTGCAATGGCCGGCGGACCCGCAATGGGGCAATTTTGTCCGGGCCTTCGAAGTGGCCAAGATGGATCAGCTGCTGATCTCAAGCGCGCTGATCGTGCTCGGCGTGGTGCCGGTCGCGGTGCTGATTGCCACCATGGCGGGCTATGGCCTGGCCAAGCTGACGACCAACAAATACAGGTGGCTGTACCTCGTCTTCGTCTTCGGGCTGACGCTCCCCTTCGAGGCGGTGATTACCCCGCTCTATTACGAGGTGCGGGCGCTGGGCCTTCTCAACACCCGCTTTGCGATCATCCTGCCGCTGATCGGGCTCTATATGCCGTTCTCGGTCTACTGGATGCGGGCGCATTTCCTCAATGTGCCGCACGACCTGACCGAGGCGGCGCAACTGGACGGCGCCACCCGCTGGAAGGAATTCTGGTTTGTGCAGGTGCCCCTGGCGCGACCCGCCATCATGTCGCTGACAATCCTGCTGTTTCTGTGGACCTGGAATCAGTTCCTGCTGCCCGTCGTCCTGGTGCAGGACCCGATGCAGCGCACCATGGCCGGTGCGCTGGGCGCCTTCCAGGGGCAATGGGGCACGGACATTCCGCTGCTCTGCGCCGGCTCGCTTCTCATCCTGGCGCCGACCGTGGCGCTGTTCCTCGTCTTCCAGCGCCAGTTTGTCGCCGCCCTGATGCAGGGCGCGGTAAAGGGCTAACAGGAGTCCGTCTCATGGCTGGTCTTACCCTGCGTTCCGTCCACAAGGCCTATGGCGACGTCCCCGTCATCAAGGGAGTCGACCTCGATATCGAGCATGGCCAGTTCGTCGTCTTTGTCGGCCCTTCAGGCTGCGGCAAGTCCACCTTGCTGCGCATGATCGCCGGGCTCGAGGACATCACTGACGGCGAAATCCGCATTGGTGACCGCATCGTCAATGACGTAGAGCCGCGCGACAGGGGCGTCGCCATGGTCTTCCAGTCCTATGCGCTCTATCCGCATATGAGCGTCTACGACAATGTCGG
>CAMLKN010000121.1 GCA_946480655.1 uncultured Devosia sp.
TCGTGGCTTTGGGTGCAGCCATCCAGGGCGGCGTGCTGCAGGGCGACGTCAAGGATGTGCTGCTGCTCGACGTGACCCCGCTGTCTCTGGGTATCGAAACCCTGGGCGGCGTCTTCACCCGCCTCATTGACCGCAACACCACCATCCCGACCAAGAAGAGCCAGACCTTCTCGACCGCCGAAGACAACCAGAACGCGGTGACCATCCGCGTCTTCCAGGGTGAGCGCGAAATGGCGGCGGACAACAAGCTGCTCGGCAATTTCGACCTGGCCGGTATTCCGCCCGCCCCGCGCGGCGTGCCGCAGATCGAAGTGACCTTCGACATCGACGCCAACGGCATCGTCAATGTCTCGGCCAAGGACAAGGGCACCGGCAAGGAGCAGCAGATCCGCATCCAGGCCTCGGGTGGTCTTTCGGACGCCGACATCGAGAAGATGGTCAAGGACGCCGAGGCCAATGCCGAAGCCGACAAGCGCAAGCGCGAAGCGGTGGAAGCCAAGAACCAGGCCGAATCGCTGGTCCACTCGACTGAAAAGTCCCTCAAGGACTATGGCGACAAGGTTTCGGCCGAGGACAAGGCTGCCATCGAGACCGCGATTGCCGATGTGAAGGCCGTGCTCGAAGGCGACGACGCCGAAGCCATCAAGGAAAAGACCGCGAGCCTGGCGGAAGCGTCCATGAAGCTGGGCGAAGCCATGTACAAGGCGAGCCAGGCCGAAGCCGAAGCCAAGGCCTCGGGCAAGACCGATGACAATGACGACGACGTGGTCGACGCCGACTTCGAAGAGGTCAAGGACGACGACGACAAGAAGTCGGCGTAAGTCAGTTCCAGGAATGATGAAGGCCCCGGTGGAGACACCGGGGCTTTTTGTTGGGAGACGAGGATGCAGGTGCCGGGAGGCATCCCCCTCACCGACCTCCGCTGCGCTCCGGCCACCTCTCCCCGAGGGGGAGAGGAATAGGCAGCAGCATTTGGGATCAGCACCGGCTCGTTCTTCTCCCCCTCGGGGAGAAGGTGGCGCAACGCGCCGAGTTCTGTTTCACCTCTCCCTTGGGGGAGAGGTCGACGGCGCAGCCGGCGGGTGAGGGGGCCTTTCCACTATGTTCCACGTGAATCCACGGGCCGCGCCTTCCGTGCATGCCATTCGAGCTGCCACTCAAGCATAGCTTTCGTGGCCTGCTTTGGCTTTCGCGGCGCCACTGGCGCCGCTTGCCCTGCGGGCACGCCACGCAGTCTCATGGCCTTCTCGCTTAAATTCAGTCCACCGGGCCGAATTTGCCCTGCGGGCCCAGCTCGAAGTTGATCCACCGGCCCACCCTTGCTAATACCCGCCCGCCTGCCCATATGCGGGGGGATCAGCCGGCCCAGCCGGCTTTTTGGTATTTTCAACGTCCGCGACGACCAGACCGGCGCGACCAATGCGAGAGAGTTGACCTTGGCCAAACGCGATTTCTACGAGGTGCTCGGCTGCCAGAAGGGCGCCGACGAAGCCGCCCTCAAGAGCGCCTATCGCAAGCTCGCCATGCAGTTCCATCCCGACCGCAATCCGGGCAATGACGAAGCCGAGCACAAGTTCAAGGAAATCAACGAGGCCTACGATACGCTCAAGGACCCGCAGAAGCGCGCGGCCTATGACCGGTTCGGCCATGCCGCGTTCGAGAATGGCGGGGGCCGGGGGCCGGGTGGCTTCGGGCCCGAATTTGCCTCCTCCATGTCCGATATCTTCGAGGACATCTTTGGCGACTTCATGGGTGGCGGCGGCCGTCGAGGCGGCGGTGGCGCGGCGCGGATGCGCGGCTCGGACCTCAGGTACAATCTCGAGATCGACCTCGAGGAAAGCTATGACGGCCGCACCGTCGAGATCGACGTGCCGACGCTTTCCACCTGCGAGACCTGTGAAGGGTCGGGCGCCAAGCCGGGCACCGGCACCCATACCTGCCGGCAGTGCAATGGCCATGGCAAGGTCCGCGCGGCGCAGGGCTTCTTTACCATCGAGCGTACCTGCCCGGTCTGCCAGGGCCGCGGGCAGATGATGGACCAGCCCTGCACCGATTGCGGTGGCCAGGGCCGCAGGCAGCAGAATCGCAAGCTCTCGGTCGACGTGCCCAAGGGCATCGAGGACGGCACGCGCATTCGCCTCGCCAATGAAGGCGAGGCCGGATTACGCGGCGGACCGCCGGGCGATCTCTATATCTTTGTTTCGATCAAGCCGCACCAGCTGTTCCAGCGCGACGGCGCCGATCTCTATGCCCGCGTGCCCATTTCCATGACCACGGCGGCGCTGGGCGGCGAATTCGAAGTGCCAACGCTCGACAATGCCCGCGCCAAGGTGAAGGTGCCCGCCGGCACCCAGCCGGGCCAGCGCGTGCGGCTGAAGGGCAAGGGCATGCCGGTGCTCCGCTCCAAGGATGTCGGCGACCTCTATGTGCAGCTCGACATCGAGACGCCGCAGAACCTGTCCAAGCGGCAGCGCGAACTGCTCGAGGAATTTGCCCGGCTCGAGACCGGCGAAACCAGCCCGACCTCGGACGGGTTCTTCGACAAGCTCAAGAAGATGTTCGAGGCTTAATCGCGTAGAAAAATCGCCCCGGTGGGGCGATTTTCGCGATTAAGGCCCGAAGAGCTACGCTCGAAGGGCACGAAGCTTTGGCGTACTCGGACCGCTTCCCGGATCCCGCAGGACCACCCCCACCTAGCTTTGCCACGGCCCTTCGGGCCTGGCGACGCTACCTCCCCCTTGACCAGGGGGAGGTGAACGCGGTGCTCCTAGCCCCGCCTCACTCGCTCGGCATCTGCGACAAGTCCATCCAGGTATATTCCCAAACGTGGCCATCGAGATCGGCGATGGCACGACCGTACATGAAGCCGTAATCCGTGGCGGCGCGCTGCTCGCTTCCGCCGGCCTTGAGGGCGGCTTCGGCAATGGTGTCGACCGCCTCGCGGCTGTCGCGCGACAGGGCATAGAGGGCGCCGATCTCAGCCTTGGCGTCAGGAATCGGCGTATTGGTGAATTCGCGGAATTTATCGTGGGTCAGCAGCATGACGAAGATCGTGTCGCTGATGACGATGCAGGCGGCGGTGTCGTCGGTGAACTGCGGATTGTGATCAAAGCCCAGCGCCTTGTAGTAGGCCATGGAGGCCTTGAGGTCGCGCACCGGCAGATTGACGAAAATCATGTTGGCCATTTCCTTGCTCCTGTTTGTGGGGCGAACCTGGACAAGCGGCTCATCCCTGCCAATTCACTTGCAGCGACGAACGGCGCGCGGCAGGTTCGACATCGTCCAGACATTCGGAGGCATTATGAAGACGGCGCTCACCCTTTCGGGGTCCATCCGCAAGGGATCGTATAATCGCGTGCTGCAGCAGCATATGGGTCGCAAGCTCACGGAAGCGGGGGTCCAGGTCACCGAGATCGACCTGGCCGACTTCGACATGCCGATCTTCAACGAGGACCTGGAACCCGACCATGTGCCGGAGGCGGCGGTGCGGCTCGCGGAAATGTGGCGCAGCCACGATATCGTCTTCATCGCCACGCCCGAGTATAATGGCGGGGTGCCGCCCCTGCTGGTCAATACGGTCACCTGGATCAGCCGGCAGAAACCGAGCCCCTTCCGTCATGCCGTCTTCGGCATTGGCGGGGTGAGTTCGGGAAAGTATGGCACCATATGGTCCTTGAGCCACCTCAGGGACAGCCTCACCAAGGTAGGCACGCTGATCGTGCCGACGCTTCTGGGCATCGGCCCGGCCGAGACGGCCTTCGACGACAAGGGTGACCCGGTGGAACCGGCCATCATCCGCAAGGTTGAGACCATGGTAACCGAGTTGACCCATTTCAGCCGAGGCTAGGATTGCGCGCCCTTTATCTCACCCATCCCCAGGTCCGCATCGACGCCGCGGTGCCGGTGCCGCTCTGGGGCCTATCGGCAGAGGGACGGGCGCGGGCAGAGGCCTTTGTGGCGCGGGGCGTGGTGCCGGTGGGCACGATCGTCTTTTCGAGCCGCGAGGCCAAGGCGCTGGAACTGGCCGAACTGGTGGCGGCAGCGGCGGGAACGCCGGTGCTGTCCGATCATGACATGGGCGAGAATGACCGGTCCTCGACGGGCTTTCTTCCGCCGGCCCTGTTCGAAGCACATGCCGACCGCTTCTTCGCCCATCCCCAGCAGAGCGCCGATGGCTGGGAAAGGGCGATCGATGCGCAGGCGCGGATCGTTTCCGCCGTGCGTACGGCGCTGGCCTCGGTGCCGCCGGGCAATCCCGTCATCTTCTGCGGCCATGGCGCCGTCGGCACGCTGCTCAAATGCCGGGTCGGCAATCGCCGCATCTCGCGCGAGGAAGACCAGAGCCGGATTGGCGCAACGGGCGGCGGCAATGGCTTCCTCTTCGACCTCGCGGCCAAGCAGTTGCTGACCGACTGGACGCCGATGGAGGAAATTTCCCGCGACTGGCTCGCGTAGCGTCAGCGCTTGGACCACGCCTCCAGCCCGAACAGATCCAACGCGTCGCCAAGGGCGGGGGCCAGAAGGGTGAGTCGGTCGGTTTCGCCCTCGACCTCCCGCAGCCGCATGGGACCGGCCAGCGGCATGGCGGCCACCAGGGCGGTACCGGTTTCGGTCAGCGACACATTGCGGGCGCGGCGATCCTCCGGGTTGGTCCGGACCAGGCAGAGGCCTTTGCGCCGCAGGTCGTCGATGGCCTGGCCGAGCGTGGCGGCATGGGCGAGCAGGGCCTTGCGCAGGGCGGCAAGGGGAATATGCGGCCGTTCGGAGACGATATGGAGCACCGCCAGCTGCAGCATGGTAATGTCGTGACGGCGCTTCAGATCACGCTCGAAGGCCTTCAGTGCCTCGTCAAGCCGCATCCAGGCGACCATGGCCGCCAATGCCTGTTGCTGCATATCAAAAAGTCCGCAAACGCCCCGAAAGGCAGCGTGATATGACGCCATAGGACTGCGCCGCAAGCCCGTTATGGCGCCATAGGATCCAAGGAAAGGCTTGCACTCGGGCCGCACCTGTGCGAGCGGAGAACAAATCAGCAGAAGGATGGGAATCATGGCTGGCCAGTTGATCGTGGGCCTCGACGTTTCGTCACGCGCGCGCGCCGAGGAGATCGTATCGCTGCTGGGGGACAGCGTCGATTTCTACAAGATCGGCTATCAGTGCTTTTATGGCGCCGACGGCTATGCGCTGGGCAAGGCGCTGCTGGCGGCGGGCAAGAAGGTGTTCTTCGATCTCAAGCTGCTCGATATCGACAATACGGTCGAAAAGGGCGTCGCCGCCATTGCCGAGACCGGCGCCACCATGCTGACCGTCCACGCCTATCCCAAGGCCATGCGCGCGGCACAGAAGGCGGCCGCAGGCTCAGGCCTCTGTGTCCTGGGCGTTACCGTCCTGACCTCGATGGACGACAATGACGTCAAGGAAGCCGGCTATGCCCGCGACGCGGCGGGCCTCGTCGCCCTGCGCGCCCAGCAGGCCAAGGAAGCCGGGATCGGCGGCATCGTCGCCTCGGCCCAGGAAGCGGAAATGGTGCGCACCATCGTGGGCAAGTCCATGGCCGTGGTTACCCCCGGCATTCGGCCGGCCGGTGCGGAACTGGGCGACCAGAAGCGGGCCATGACCCCCGCCGATGCCCTCGCGGCCGGTGCTTCGCATCTCGTCGTCGCGCGCCCGATCATTGCGGCGGCAGACCCAGCGGCAGCGGCCAAGGCGATCCTGGCGGAGATGGACGGGAAGCGGGTGAGCTTGGCCTAAACGGCCAGCCCATGCCCCCGGCTCAACTCTTCAAGATCGAGCTGGGGCCGCGCGCCGATGTGGCTGATGACTTCGGAGGCGGCGAGGCATCCGGTCTTGAGGGCCGATTCCATGGTCTGGCCGCGAGCCAGACCCAGCAGGAAGCCCGAGGCAAAGAGATCGCCTGCGCCTGTGGCGTCCACCACCTTGTCGACCGGGAAGGCCGGGACGGAGACAACCTCGCCATTGAATACGGCCATGGCCCCATCCGCGCCCATGGTGATGGCCGCGACTTCCGCGTCCTTGGCAATCTCGCGCACGGCGGTGCCCAGGTCGTCGGTTTCGTAGAGCGATTTCAACTCATTCACATTGGCAAAGACATAGTCCACGGTCTTTGAGCGAATGAGATCGAGGAATTCGGCGCGGTAGCGGTCGACGCAGAACGGATCGGAGAGGGTGAAGGCGGCGGCGCGCTCGTTCTTGTGGGCATAGTGGGCGGCGAGCACGAAGGCCTTCTTGGCCTCGACCGGGTCCCACAGGAACCCTTCCATATAGGTGATGGCCGAGCCGCCGATTTCGTCGGGGTGAATGTCGCGCTCGGTCAGTTCGTGGCAGGCGCCCAGATAGGTGTTCATGGTGCGCTCGCCATCGGGCGAGACGAAGATCATGGAGCGGGCGGTGAGGGCGCCATTCTTCAGCCGCGAGGTATTGTAGTGGACGCCGATGGCGTCAAGATCGGCCTCGAAGACATCGCCCAGTGGATCGTCCGCCACCTTGCCGACGAAGGCGGCGCGACCGCCCAGCGAGGCGACGCCAGCGGCGGTATTGGCGGCCGAGCCGCCCGAAATCTGCTGCCGGCCCAGCGGCATTTTCCCGTAGAGATCCTCGGCCCGATCGGTGTCGATCAGGTGCATGATGCCCTCTTTCATGCCTTCGCGCTCGATGAAGCCGGGTTCGACAGGGGCAATGATGTCGACGATGGCATTGCCGATGGTCAGCACGTCGAAGCGGGTCTGGGTCATGAGCGGGGGCTCCGGCGGTTCATGGAAAGGCCGTGAGCCGGTTTAGAGCATGA
>CAMLKN010000122.1 GCA_946480655.1 uncultured Devosia sp.
AAATGGGTGTCAGCGACCTGGGCGTGCCCAAGAAGATCCAGAAGATGGGCAACCTGTTCTTCGGCCTGCTGGCTGCCATGAACGAGGCCATGGACCGCAACGATGGTGACGCACTGGCCGGCGTTCTGGCGCGCAACGTTTTCGATGGGCAGGACGCGCAGCAATTGCGGGCGCTGGCGGACTATGTCGTCGCGCGCGACGCCGAACTTGCAGCCCAGCCCGTCGAGGCGATCACCGCCGGCGTGGTCACATTTGGGGCCGCGGCATGAGCGGGCACGAGCAACCCATCTTCGACGCGGTCGTGCGGATCGACAAGCTGCCGGCCTCGGGGCGCTCGATCAGCGTCGAGGCCAACGAGACTGAGCGCGCGGCAATCGCCGAGGCCATGCAGATCCTCTCGGTCGAGCGGTTCTCCGCGACCCTGTCGATCGCTCCGCTGCGTGGCGGCCTGCGCGCCCTGGGGCACCTCGACGCTGAAGTGACCCAGGCCTCGGTCGTCAGCTTCGAGCCTGTAGCGGAGACAGTGTCCGAGGACATCGATCGTGTATTTCTGCCCGCCCCCAAGGACAGCCACGCGCCGGCCCCGGGAGCCGAGGTCTTCATCGATCTTGAAAATGACGATTTCCCGGATCACATCGATGGTCCAGAGGTGGACCTGAGTGCCCTTTTGCTCGAAACGCTGGCGCTGGCGCTCGATCCGTACCCCCGGCTGCCCGGGGAAAGCCTGGATTCTCTGGGAGTTTCCGTGGACGACGGGCCGACCGGTCCCTTTGCTGGCCTGGCACGCCTGAAAGACGGAAAAGGGGACAAGGACTGAGTGGCGGCCTGCAGGGCTTGCGCCGACCCG
The DNA here is from genome assembly GCA_946480655.1 of uncultured Devosia sp. The sequence goes on from CAMLKN010000122.1 coordinate 848, forward strand.
ATGATGGGATATGTTTGCTTGCCCGCTCTTGTGGGCCGAAAAACGGGCTGAAATGACCGACAATATAACGATCTCCGTGGATGCCATGGGTGGCGACCACGCCCCGCGTGCCGTCATTCACGGGGCACATCTGGCCCTCAAGGAACGCAAGAACACGCGTTTCATCTTCCACGGAATCAAGGACCAGATCGATCCTTTGCTGGAGGAGTTTCCTGCCCTCAAGGCCGCTTCCACTGTGCGCCATTGCGATACAGTGATCGCCATGGACGAAAAGCCCAGCCAGGCCCTGCGCAAGGGCAAGGGCACCTCATCCATGTGGATGGCCATCCAGGCGGTCAAGGACAAGGAGGCCGATGTTGCCATTTCGGGTGGAAACACCGGCGCCCTGATGGCCATGGCCACATTCTGCCTGCGCCCCATGGAAGGCATTTCTCGCCCGGGCATCGCGGCCATCTGGCCAACTCTGCGTTCTGACATCATCGTGCTAGACATGGGCGCCACGATCGGCGCCGATGCGCAGCAGCTGGTCGACTACGCGATCCTCGGCTCGGCGCTGGCGCGGGCGCTCTTCGATTCCGACTCTCCCACAGTGGGCTTGCTCAATGTCGGCACCGAGGAAGTGAAGGGCCTCGAATCGATCAAGGAAGCTGGCAAGATTCTGTCGGAAGCCAGCGGGGCAGGGTTCACCTACCACGGCTTCGTAGAGGGCGACGATATCGGCAAGGGAACCGTTGATGTCGTCGTCACGGAAGGCTTCGTCGGCAATATCGCCCTCAAGACTGCCGAAGGCACCGCGCGCCAGGTCGGCTCCTACTTGCGCAGTGCGCTCAAGGCCAATCTGATGAGCCGGATCGGAGCGCTGTTTGCGTCCTCCGCCCTTAACGCCCTCAGGCGCAAGATGGACCCCCGTACCGTCAATGGCGGTGTGTTCATGGGCCTCAATGGCATCGTCATCAAATCCCACGGCGGCACCGACGAGATCGGCTACAAGAGTGCGCTCGGCCTGTCCTACGAAATGGCGCGCAGCCGTCTCATGGACAAGATCGGCGACACCATGCACCGCTTCCCCATCAATCGGGCGGCTTCCAGCTTGCCTTCAGACTCCGAGGCAAAGTCGGCGTGACCACGACCATTCGATCCATCATTCGCGGTGTGGGCAGCTACTTGCCCGCAAAGGTCCTGACCAACGAGGAACTGGCCAGGACCGTCGACACGTCCGATGAATGGATTCAGCAGCGCGTCGGCATCAAGGAGCGTCATATCGCGGCCGAAGGCGAGTATACGTCCGACCTGGCCGCCGCTGCCGCACGCGCGGCGCTGGACAATTCCGGTCTCGCCGTCGAGGACATCGACCTCATCATTGTGGCCACCACGACGCCCGACTACACCTTCCCCAGCGCCGCCACCCTGGTGCAGATGAAGCTCGGGATGAACCACGGCTTCGCCTTCGATATCCAGGCCGTCTGCTCGGGCTTTGTCTATGCCGTCGCCACGGCCGATAGCTACATCAAGAATGGCATGGCCCGCCGGGTGCTCGTGATTGGCGCCGAGACCTTCTCGCGCCTGCTGGACTGGACCGATCGTACCACCTGCGTGCTGTTCGGCGATGGTGCAGGCGCCGTTGTCATGGAGCGTGCCGATCTCGCCGCAGGCGAGCCCGAGCGCGGCGTTTTGACCTCGGCCCTGCGCTCCGATGGACGCCACTGGGACAAACTCTACGTCGATGGCGGACCCTCGACCACTGGCACGACCGGCCACGTGCACATGCAGGGGCCCGAAGTGTTCCGCCACGCGGTGGGCAAGATCACCGACGTGGTGTACGCCACGCTTGAGCAGGCTGGCTATACCGTGGACGACCTCGATTGGTTCGTGCCGCATCAGGCTAACAAGCGCATCATTGATGGGGCAGGGGCCAAGCTTGGCCTGCCGCCGGAAAAAGTCATCACTACCGTTGACGTTCATGCCAACACGTCGGCCGCATCGGTGCCGCTGGCCCTCAGTGTCGCGGTGGCCGATGGACGCATCAAGCAGGGCGATCTGGTGATGCTCGAAGCCATGGGCGGCGGCTTCACCTGGGGTGCCTCGCTCATTCGCTGGTAGCATCGAAACCTGCATTGACCTCAAGCGTTTCAAGGCGTTAGTGTCTGTCTCGGGTGGAGGAACCCGGCGCCGGACCAGCAACTTGGAATGTTGGGCGGCGTCGAACAGGGCAAGGAATCCCGCTTGAGGGCCCGGCCGGTTTTCGGTCGCGCCGACAGTTTGGCAATGAATTGGCATGCCGAATGTCGGGAGACCTGACCCACGGCAAAGACGGGGGTTTGAATGACACAGAAGACGGTAACGCGGGCCGACCTGGCCGAAGCGGTCTATGGCTCGGTGGGCCTTTCTCGAACCGAATCGGCTGAACTGGTCGAAAGGGTTCTCGAACTGATTACCGACGCCCTGGTGACCGGGGCCAACGTCAAGCTCTCCTCCTTCGGCTCTTTCCAGGTGCGCTCCAAGAACGAACGGATCGGCCGCAATCCCAAGACGGGCGAGGAAGTGCCGATCCTGCCGCGGCAGGTTCTTGTGTTCAAACCATCCAACGTGTTGAAGTCCAAAATCAACAAGTCTATGGTCGTCGCTGGAAAGTAAGGCGTTTAGCGCCTTGCCAGCCGGCGCCTGCGGAGTTTCTCACCAGGCCGCATAGACCAGTGAAAGAGCAATGCCGTCATTGCTCGCGCCAGGGAGACCTGCGGTTTGGACAAGTCGCCAGACGCATTCCGTACCATCTCCGAAGCTGCTGAAGAGCTCGACCTCCCGCAGCACGTCCTGCGTTTCTGGGAAACCCGTTTCAACACCATCCGTCCGCTCAAGCGCGGGGGCGGCCGACGCTACTACCGGCCGGAGGATGTCATGCTGCTGCGCGGCATCCGGCATCTGCTCTACGATCAGGGCTTCACCATCAAGGGCGTACAGAAGATCCTCAAGGATCAGGGCCCGCGCTACGTCATTGCCGTTGGCGAAGGCAAGGGCCTGGACGAAATCCTGCCGCTGATCGAACAGGCCGAGGATGCTGGCGACGAGGCGGAGCTGGAAGAGGCTGAAATGCTGGCCAGCCCTGCGCTCGATCAGGAATCGCGCGAAAAGCTGTCGGAGGTTCTGCGCGATCTGCTCGAATGCAAGCGCCTGCTTGAGCGCGCGCGCGAGCACTAAGTCGTTTGGAATTCCTGTTTCATTTTTTCTCCATTTAGCCTATTCATTCCATCCGACATCGCGGTCAGGACTGACCGCTTCAGGTGGGAGTATTTTTGCAAATGACCGTCCGTTTTGGTCTTCTTGGCGCCGGCCGCATCGGCAAGGTGCATGCCAAGGCCGTCACCGCCAATCCCAAGGCAAAGCTGGTCGCTGTTGCTGACGCAATGGCTGAAGCCGCCAACGCGCTGGCCGGTCAGTATGGTGCCGATGTTCGCACGATCGATGCCATCGAGGCGGCCGCGGACATCGATGCCGTCATCATCTGCACGCCCACCGATACCCATGCCGACCTGATCGAGCGCTTCGCCCGCGCCGGCAAGGCGATCTTCTGCGAGAAGCCGGTTGATCTCGACGTCGAACGCGTCAAGGCGTGCCTCAAGGTCGTGGACGAAACTGGCGCCACCCTCATGGTCGGCTTCAACCGCCGCTTCGACCCGCATTTCCAGGCCGTGAAAGCCGCGGTCGATTCCGGCCAGATTGGCGACGTCGAAATGGTCACTATCGTCTCGCGCGACCCCGGTGCACCACCGGCCGAGTATGTGAAGCGCTCCGGCGGTATTTTCCGCGACATGACCATCCACGATTTCGACATGGCGCGCTTCCTCCTCGGCGAAGAGATCGAGTCGGTCTCGGCCCAAGCTTCGGTGCTGGTCGACAAGGCCATTGGCGAGGCAGGGGACTATGACAGCGCGTCGGTGATGCTGTTCACCGCCTCGGGCAAGCACGCCACCATCTCCAATTCGCGCCGCGCCACCTATGGCTACGATCAGCGCATCGAGGTCCATGGCTCCAAGGGGGCTGTCTCGGCGGAAAACCAGCGGCCCGTATCCATCGAGATCGCCAATGCAGGCGGCTATACCCGCCCACCGCTGCATGACTTCTTCATGACCCGCTATACCGAGGCCTATGCACGCGAAATCACCAGCTTCATCGACTTCGTGGAATCGAAGTCAGCGGCTTCGCCCAGCGGCGCCGACGGCCTCATCGCGCTGGCGCTGGCTGATGCTGCCCTGAAATCGGTCAAGGAGGGCAGGGCGGTCAGGGTGAGCGAAATCACCGGCCCCCTGGCCGACAAGTCGGTCTTCCAGGGCCGCTAATGGAAAGGGCCCCGGAAGGGGCCCTTGTTCATTTCAGCATCCACTCATGCTCAGGCGCATTGTGGAACTTCCACACCCGCTTCGGGCCCGCCATGACGTTGAGATAGTAGAGGTCATAGCCCGCGGTCGTCGCCACCGGATGATAGCCGCGCGGCACCAGCACGACGTCGCCGTTCTCGATGGCCATGGCTTCGTCCAGGCTCCGGTCGTCGGTATAGACGCGCTGGAAAGCAAAGCCCTGTGGCGGATTCATGCGGTGGTAGTAAGTCTCCTCCAGCTGGCTCTCATGCGGAAGGTTGTCCTGATCATGCTTGTGCGGCGGATAGGACGAGGTATTTCCCTGCGGCGTGATCACCTCGACCACCAGCAGGGCGTTCGCGGCGCCGTCATCTTCGGGCATGATATTATACACATGCCGCACATTGGCGCCCTTCCCGCGGGTGATGCGCGGATGCGTGCCAGGCGCGATGACCCGGGCATGGTAGTCGCCGCCACCGGGTGCGGAGCAAATGGCCAGTTCGAGATCGGTCGTGGCATCGACGGCCCAATGGCGGCCGGCCGGCACGTAGAGCGCGTACGGAGCACCCTCGAACGGGCTCATCCGCTCTCCCAGTTCCCCGAAATCCTCGCCGTCGACCGCAAAGCGCCCCTTGCCGCTGACGAGAACCAGGCAGACTTCACGGTCCTCGGTTGCCTCGCCATAGGCCTCGCCGGGAGCCAGACGATGCAGAGCAAAGCCGACATGCGTCCATCCGGCCGAGGCCGGGGTCACGTCATGGATCTTGCCGGTTTTCGTCGTCGGCCGGACCAGCAGGGGGGAGAGCGTCATTCGGTGTCTCCTTGGGGAAGTTATAGAAGAAGTTCCAGCCCACATAGGCGAGTGCGGCCGCGACCAGGAATGCCCAAAACATGTCGCGCGTGAACAACAGTTCCCATGCCAGCCAAAGCCCTAGGAAGACCGCGACAGCCACGCGCCGCCAAAGCGGCCGGAACCATTTGAGATCGTTTTCTTTCAGTGCCACGGCATTTCCTCAAGTCCTGAACGGTTGCGGCAACGCTTTAGCACAACCGATTCAAAAGACTCACCCTTTTGGAAACCCCTGGGTCTCGACGGTGTACCCGGCCGCAGTCATGACCCGCATGAGTTCCTTGTAGCCGATCTGGGCCATCTTGAGCGGGGGACTCTTGACGGGGTCCTGCTCGGCTTCGACCACGAACCAGCCTTCATAACCATGGTCGGCCAACCGCTGCACGATGGCCCCGAAATCGAGCGATCCGTCGCCCGGTACGGTGAAGGCACCCAGGGCCACGGCATCGAGGAAGCTCTGCTTTGTCCGGTCCAGGCCATCGACCACGGCGCGGCGAATATCCTTCACATGGACGTGGTTGATGCGCGCATGGTGCTTGTCGATGGCTCGCAACGGGTCGCCACCTGCAAAGGCGAGGTGCCCCGCATCGAGCAGCAGTGGGATGCCTTCGCCGGAGGCCGCCATGAAGGCATCCAGCTCCGGCTCGGTCTCGACCACGGCGGCCATGTGATGATGGTAGGAGAGGGGCATGCCTTGCTCGGCACACCATTCGCCAAAGGCCGTCAGCTTGCGGC
>CAMLKN010000123.1 GCA_946480655.1 uncultured Devosia sp.
GCAGCGTGAACAAGGTCATTCTGGTGGGCAATCTGGGCAATGACCCGGAAGTGCGGAACCTGCCGAGCGGCGGCAAGGTGGTCAATCTCAGCGTGGCGACATCGGAACGCTGGCGCGATCGCAATAGCGGCGAGCAGCGCGAAAAGACCGAATGGCACCGCGTGGTGATCTTCTCGGAAGGGCTGGCGCGCGTCGCCGAGCAGTATCTCAAGAAGGGCAGCAAGGTCTATATCGAGGGCCAGTTGCAGACCCGGAAGTGGCAGGACCAGTCCGGCCAGGACAAGTACTCCACCGAAGTAGTGCTGCAGAACTTCAATTCGTCCATGGTGCTCCTGGATGGCCGTGGCGAAGGCGCCGGCGACAGCGGTGGCTATGGTGGTGGCGATAGCGGCGGGTTCCGCGGCGTGCGCGACAACGGCGGCAATGGCGGCGGCGGACGCCGTCCATCCTCCAATGCGCCGGCCTTCGAGCCGGGCGGCATGGATGACGACATTCCGTTCTGAGCGGGGCGAATTTCGGGGGCGGCCAATGGCCGCCTTCTTCGTTTTGGACCTGCCGGCAGACAGTACCGGCAGCGACGGCGTTGTGGTTGGGGCCGCTCGATATGGTCAGGGGGCGTCGACAAGGACCCGGGCGCGAGCCTGGCCGGAGAGGCCGGGCGAGTTGGCCGGTTTGCTCCATACCTGTGTCTCGAGGAAGCGCTGGAAAGCCTGCGCCTGATCGACACTGGGGAAGTCGAGCTGGAGAACCACATAGGCCGCATCATTGTAGGGCTGATGGATGCGATAGGCGGTCACGCCCGCCTCTCTCCGCTTTTCGGCAAAGCGATCGAAGGCCGCTTTCCATGTGGAGAAGTCGGTAATTCCGTGTTCGATGTGTAACGTCGCCATATCTGGTCCTCCCAGCAGCGAAGCTTGCGACCCCCGTGAAGGATTTCGGCGCCTCTTCCGCAAGAGAGTCAAGGGTGCCATTGGGCTCGGAGCCTTGCCCATGCTGACGGCACCAGAAGGGAAGCTCCCGCTCCGATCGCGCTGACCGCAAGAGTGTGGACCACGTTTGCCTGGACGGTGTCGTAGCCCCTCGACCGGTTGGAGCAGGGCGTCAGGCGGCGTTGAAGCGGCGCCAGGTTCCGCGACCGGCGGACTTGGCCTTGTAGAGGGCGGTGTCGGCATTGCGGTAAAGCGTATCGGCATCGTGATCGCCGCGATGGGCAATGCCGAGCGAGGCGCCGACGTGACGTGGCTGACCTGCAAGCTGGAAGGGCTTCTCAAAGGCGCCGATAATGCCGGCGCAGAGACCGTCGCTGTCGAGACGGGCATTTGCGTCGATGAGCACGGCGAATTCGTCGCCGCCAATACGGGCCACCAGCGTGCCCGGCGGGCAGGAGGCGATCAACCGCCGGCCGGCTTCGATGAGGCATGCATCGCCCTGGGCGTGGCCGAATTCGTCATTGATGGCCTTGAAGCGATCCAGGTCGACCAGCAGAAGTGCATCGACCGGGCTGCCGCTGATGGCGCCATGCAGGTCGTCGAGCCGCGCCTGGAACAGGCTGCGATTGGCGAGGCCGGTCAGGGCATCGGTTTCGGCGAGGCGTCGTGTCCGCTCGGCAAGCAGCTTTTCCTCGGTGATATTCTGCTTCATGCCAAAGATGCGGCAGGCCTTGCCGTCAATGCCATCGACGGTGGCGGTGATGCGCATCCAGCGGCGCTGACCGCTGGTGGTGACGATCTCGGCATCGAAATTGAAATCGCCCAGCGTGGCTATGGCATGGGCGCGCAGCTCCTGCATGCGGCGGGCCGATTCCGGCGTGTACATGCGCAGGACCTGGGCCCGGTCTATCTCGGACCCGCGCGGCAATTCGAAAAGGTCGTAGACACCATCGGTCCAGACAAGCTTCTCGTCGGGCAGACTGCACGACCAGATGCCGATACGCGCCGTGGCCGATGCGCGCTCGATCAGGTGCTGGCGATGGATTTCGAAGGCCCGGCGACGCTCCATGGCGGCATGTGACACCAGCTCGGTGAGACGGGCGAGGAGCAAATGGGCGGCCGCTTCGGGACGCGGCGCGGAATCCCAGAGCACCAACCAGCGCGGCTTCTCCGGATCGATGGTGGGAACCGGGACTGTGACCAGGAAGCGCGCGGCCGGATCGGTCTGGGAGGCGATCATGCCACAGGTGCCGAGCAAGGTGGGTGACACACCGGTGGGTGGTGCCTCTCCGGCGACGTCCAGCCACTGTGCTTGAGGGCCGAGCAGCGCGACGCCAGCCATTCCCGTATGCCGCCGCAGCCGCTCGAGGAACGAACGGATGCCCGCCGGTGCGGCGGGCGCGGCAGAAGATACACTCAACCTGGCAGTCGCTAGCATGTCTGGACCCTAGCAGGGCCTTCTTAAGACAATGTTTTTTCTGGCGCTGACAACGGGAAAGGGCGCCCGCGCGGGACGCCCCTTCAATCATGAGCAGGTCAATCAGCGCGAGAAGGGCACTTCGGCGCGCAGGCTATCGCCTGATTCGACATAGACCACCTCGAAACTGACCTGGATGTCGTTGTTGTTGAGCTGGATCTGGGCCGAGATATTGAGGTCCTTGCCTTCTTCGTCCTGGTCGCGCTCGCGCAGGTTGAAGATGAGTCCGGAGCCACGCTTCTGGCCCACGGCAATGCCGGTGAACGTCGCATTGGAAGTCATGGCGGCCTCGTAGCGACGGCTGGCATCGATGTAGGCAATGGTACCGGCGACAGAGAGATTGGTGCCGGCCAAGGCGCAGCGACCGTTGTAATTGACCTTGTCCTCGTTGCCCTCGGTGAGCGAGAGGCGGCAGACTACCGATTCCTCGCTGGCGCCGATGACCACGCCGCGGCCGCGCCACTCACCGATATAGGACTTGAGCAGGGCCACGTCGGCCGGCGCGGCCATGGCCGGCATGCTGCCGGCGGCGGCCGAAAGGAGGAGACCTGCCAGTGCGGCAGCACGGGTCAGGGATCCGAAAGTCTTCATGGCACAATGCCTCCAAAAAGCGAAACAAGCCCCCCGGCCGTTCAGCAGAAATCCGATAGCAGAATTTCGCCCGTCTGCGTGCCAGCATCGTCGAAACAGAAAGACAATGCCAGAATCAGTGGGCGATTCCATTTCAGCGGCAAGGTGCCGCAAAAATGCCCGCCTTGCCACTGCCTCAGGTGATGCCGCCGGTTTGCCCGATGGGCTCGGATGAGGCGCCCGTCGTGTGCGTGTCTGCCGTTGGATCGTCGGGCGTGGCCTCCGCATCGACCATGCGGACGCCGATCTTGCCCAGGGGCTGGAAGAAGCGGCCGCCCGCGGCCAGCAGGGCCGGCAGGATGAAGAGGTCGCCGATGACGGCGAAGGCCAGGGTCGAGACGAAAAGCGTGCCGAACAGTGCGACCTGAGGCAGCTCGGAGAAGGTGACGATGATGACGCCCGAGCAGAGGATAATGGTTGTGGCGACAATGGCGCCGCCGATGCGGTTCAATGTGTGCTTGACCGCATCCATGTGCTGCATGCCCTCGTCCCGGCGCGCATGGAGATAGTGGGAGAGGAAGTGCACGGTGTCATCGACCGCGATGCCGAAGGCGATGGTGAGGGCGATGACGGTGGTCAGCTGCAGCCCCTGGCCGGTGAAATAGAGCCAGGCCTCGGTGCCCAGGACAGGGAAGAGGTTGGGGATGGCCGAGGCCAGGGCCACGCGGAAGGACTGGAAGGCAAAGCCGATCAGCCCGAGGTTGACCAGCACGGAGAGGGTCAAATCGAGCTGCAGGCCGGTGACGATCTGGTCGGTGGCAAAGGTGGTGAGGATGCGGAAGCCGCCGATCTCGACATCCGTGACGCCGGCGGCGGCCATCTCGGTCTTGAGGTCCTCCACCAATTGCTTGAGCACATCGGATTCGATGATCGTCGGCATGAAGCCGGTCACGAGGGCCTGGGAGCCGTCATCGGTAACGAAGCGCTTGCGCATGAAGGGGCCGACCGCGTCGAACACTTCCTGGCGGGTGAAGCCGGTCTCGGTATAGTTGGTCATGCTGGCGGCGGAGATGACCTTGTTCTCGCCGAGATGGCTTTCGACGATCTCGTGGACGATGCGCACCTTCTCGAAGTCGACCGCGCCGATATTGGGATCATTGCCCGAAAGGGGGACGCGCACGTAGAGCGGCGCAACGCCACCCACGCCCTCGTCGATGCTCTCGGCGGCGCTGAGCGCGCTCGATTCCTTGGCGACAAAATCCTCGAAGGAGAAGTGCGGCTTGATCAGCCCGTACGGGATGAGGAGTGCGATGGTGACGACGATGGCCAGAATGGCAATCGGACGGCCGAAGCGGCTGGCGAGGAACCAGCTCAGGGGCAGGGGGGCCGTCAGCACGACGCTCGAGCGGGGCGGGGCCTTGAAGCCGAGGCGGATCGAAAGCTTGAGCAGCAGCGGCAGAAAGGTCATGAGGCAGACGAAGAGCAGGAAGGTGCCCAGCGCGCCGGCCATGGAGAATTCGCGGATGCCTTGGCCGGGCGTCAGCGACAGCGAGGCGAAGCTGACGAAGGTGGTAAGCATGGTCAGGGCGGCCGCCGGACCGACCAGCTTGACCGTGGCATCCACCGCCTTGTTGGGCTCCATGCCGTCGCGCCAGAAGGCCAGCCAGTTGAAGACGAAGAACATGGATTCGGCAAAGGAGATCACCAGCACCAGGGTGGTGACGATGATGGTGAGGAAGGAGAACGAGCCGAAGAACAGCAGGATCATGCCCATCGACCACATGACGGCGAGGAAGGGCGTGGCCGCGACGATCAGGGCGCCGAAGAAGGACCTGAGAGCGAAGAGGGCAATGATGGCGCCGAGGCCAAAGCCCCAGATGGTGAACTTGACCTGATCGTCCACCGCGGCATTGAGCATTTCCGAGGTCCAGACCGGAGGGCCGGTCAGCTCGATGCTGAGATCGCCGCCTTCATAGAAGGCGATGGTCTCGCGCAGGCTCTCGATCATTGCCTTGGCGCCGTTGGCCTTCACCAGCTCCTGGTTGGGAAAGACGATGAGCACCACGCCGGTGACGTCGGGCGTGATGAGATTGCGCATCATCGGATCGTTCTGCTGCAGATCCATCAGCGACATGGCGACTTCGTCGGCCGTCAGCATGCCCTCGGGCACGGCGGGCACAGACCCGCCGCTGCCATTGGGCTTGCGCAGGGTGAAGGGCGACATGGTGCCCACCGCGTATTCGTTCAGTTCCAGGTCGAAGGCGAGGGTGCGCACCTGTTCGAGCACGTCCGGGTCGACCAGATTGGGCGAGTTGACGAGGACGTAGATGTCGTTCTCGAACGTGCCGAAGGTCTCCGAGAGATGCTCGTAGGCGTCGTAATATTCGCCCGAATGGGCATAGACCCGCAGCAGGTCGCCGTCGACATTGGCCTTGGGAATCTGGGTGAAGGCGAGGATGGAGAAGGCCAGGACGGCCATGGCCACGAGCCGGGGAAACCGAAGTGTCGTCAGGCCGATATGCTCGAGGCCGAAGCCAATGGAACGCTTGTAGGTGACGCGCTCAAGGGCGCGGCGCAGAAAAGAACCCGAAGACACCAGAACCCGACTCCCCCGTTGGGCGGCATGCGTGCCGATTTTCTACGGGTTTGTGGGCAGGGCGTCCAGCTTTGGGCGATCACAGACGGTAACGGGCGGTGGAAGCGGGTCCGCGACAGACGGCGGACCCGCCCAAGGTCAGCCCGCCAGAGCGGCGCCGTTGGCCTTGAGGAAATCTGCGAGGGCCTGGGGCTTGCGGCCCGAATAGCGCTCGACCACGTCGGTGACGACGCCATGAAGACCGGCTACGGCATCGCGCTGGAAGGCGAGCAGGGCCTCGGCGAAGCCTTCCGGAATGCCGGCGGCCACCATGCCGGCCTTGAGGTCGGCAGGCTTGAGCGCAATCGCGGTAACCGGCTTGCCGGTGATTTCGGCGGCGAGGCGCGCGCGTTCTTCATTGGTGACGGGAGCGGGACCAGTGACGTCTTCGACGGATTTGCCGGTAGCGGTCAGCAGGGCCCCGGCGGCAGCACGGGCGGCATCGCCGCGGGTGACATAGCTGGTGCCGCGATCACCGATGAGGCCATAGAGCTGGCCGGAGGCAACGGCCTGGGGCAGGTCCATGAAGTTGTTTTCGGCATACATGTGGTTGCGCAGGATGGTGAAATCGAGGCCGGACGAGGCCAAAGCGACTTCGGTCCAGAAGTGCTCGGGGCCGAGACCGGCATCGGCGTCGGGCCGGGCAGCAGGGGCTGATGTATAGACGATGTGCTTGACGCCGGCCGCCTTGGCGGCCTCGACGGCAGCGGTCTGCTGGGCGACGCGGCGGCCGATGCCATCGGTGGAGACGATGAGCATCCGCACGACACCGGAGAGGGCGGCGGCGAGGTTGGCGTCATCGAAATCGACCTTGCGTACTTCCACGCCCCTGGCAGCCAGGTCAGCGAGCTTTGCGGGATCGCGCGTGCCGGCGATGACGTTGGTGGCGCCGCGCGCCAGCAGTTCCTCGACGGCGGCGCGGCCGAGATTGCCCGAGGCGCCGGTGACGAGAAGGGGAAGATTGGCGAAATTGCCCATGACACTCTCCATAAGTTGCGTCCGCTTCCGATCCCTCCTTGTGCCGGGCGGCATCGGAGAGTAAGTATCGGAAAGAGAGTGCCTATCTAGTGCGACCGATCCGGCGTGAAAAGGAGGCACTTTTTCGGCAATAGATTACCTCGGAGTAAGTGCATGCAGCAGGG
>CAMLKN010000124.1 GCA_946480655.1 uncultured Devosia sp.
TGGCGACGCCGCCGGTGGACCGGCTGGCCATCCGCACCTTCATCTCGCCCTTCGATCCGCTGTCGATCCGCGAGGCGCTGCTGCGCGAGAAGTATCGTGGCGGGCAGAGCTTCTATGTCGTGCCCAAGATCAAGGATCAGCCCGATATTGCCGAGTTCCTGCGGCAGCAGGTTCCGGAGGTGAGCTTTGTGATTGCCAATGGACAGATGCCGCCGGGCGAGCTCGACGACATCATGAACGCTTTCTACGACAACAAGTTCGACGTGCTGCTGGCGACGACAATCGTGGAGTCGGGGCTCGATATTCCCAATGCCAATACATTGATCGTGCATCGGGCCGACAATTTCGGCCTGGCCCAGCTCTACCAAATCCGCGGCCGCATCGGGCGGGCCAAGCAGCGCGCCTATGCGCTGTTTACTGTGCCGCCTGATCGCAAGCTGACCGACACCGCTGAGCGGCGTCTGGGCGTGCTGCAGTCGCTTGAAAGCCTGGGGGCCGGGTTCCAGCTTGCCAGTCATGATCTCGACATTCGTGGCGCGGGGAACCTCCTCGGCGACGAACAGTCCGGCCACATCCGTGAGGTGGGATACGAACTCTACCAGGCGATGCTGGAAGAGGCGGTTGCCAATCTCAAGTCGGGCGAGGAAGAGTACGAGGACCGCAACGAGTGGAGCCCCCAAATATCGCTGGGCATGCCGGTGATGATTCCGGAGCATTACGTGCCCGACTTGACGCTGCGCATGCAGCTCTATCGCAAGCTGGGTGACCTTACCGATATCCGCGACATCGATGCCGCGGGCGCCGAGCTGATCGACCGCTTCGGACCGCTGCCGGAGGAAGTGGAGGCGCTGCTCAAGGTCATCCTCGTCAAATCGCTGTGCCGGCAGGCCAATGTCGAGAAGGTGGATGCGGGTCCCAAGGGCGCGGTCATCACCCTGCGGAACAACGAGTTCCCCAATCCGGCGGGGCTGGTGCGGATGGTCAGCGACCTTTCCAACCAGGTGCGCATCAAACCCGATCAGAAACTCGTGTTCGCGCGCAATTGGCCTACTGCGGAACAACGCCTCAAAGGGGCGGCCGCAATCCTCTCAAAGCTCGCCAAACTGGCGGAAACGGGGGGCTGAACGTGCCCCGGTTACCACGCCCAAGCATAATGTTTTGGCAATGGTAATCGGTCATGTTATTGCCCGATTTGCGCCCTTGAAGGGCAGTTCAAGTTCAAAGGCGGCTGCGCGCCGCCCGGACCGCCAAGGAAGGCAAGGATATTCTATGACTTTCAGGAAACCCCTCGTCGCCGGAATCGCGGTGGCCGCACTCATGCTGTCCCCCCTTTCGGCATTTGCACAGGATGCGACGACCGAAACGCCGGCAGCCGAGGCCACCGAGGCTGCGCCCGCCGAGGGTTCCGCGACTGAAGAGGTCGCCGCTGCCGTCGACAACCTCGCCTCGCAGAACTGGCTAAAGGTCTGTGACCCGCTTCCCGATGGGCAGAAGGCCTGCCTGATGCGCCAGGTTGTTCTGGCCAATGGCCAGTTCCTGGGTTCGTTCCTTCTCCGTGACGACCCCGGTCAGGAAAGCCGCCTCCTGGCGGTTGCCGCCGTGCCGCTCGGGGTGCTGCTGCCGTTCGGCCTCACCTGGCAGATCGACAATGCCAAGCCGGTGCGCGTGCCCTACATGCTGTGCGACACGCAATCGTGCTCGACCCAGCTGGTGATCAACGAGCAGTACATCAACTCGCTCAAGGCCGGTAACAAGCTGACCCTGACCGCCAAGAACCGCCAGAACCAGGATCTCTCCATCGAGATCAACCTGTCCGGCTTTACCGCCACCTATGACAGCGAGGCCGCGCTGACGTTCGAGCAGCTGCAGCAGCAGGAATCGGGCCAGAATGCGCTTGAGCAGGTTTTGCAGGATCGCGCAGAGCAACTGCGCCAGGAATTGTCCGGTGAAGGCACCGAGGCTCCGGCGGAAGGTGCGCCGGCCGAGGGCACCGAGGCTCCGGCTCCCCAGCAGTAAGCCAGTCAAGACTGGATGTGAGAGGGCGTGGCGAAAGCCGCGCCCTTCTTGTTTTGCGGTTCAGGCGCGCTCGCCCATGCCAATGGCAAAGGCCTGGCGACGCAGCGCGGGCAGGAGCTTGAGAGCCCAGAGGCCGCCAGCGCGCAGGGCCTGGCTTGGCACCATCTCTGCGAGGAGAGAGCGGAACAAGGTGTCCACCATGGTGCCGGTGCGTGCGAGATCAGCGGAGCGGCGAGCCGCATAATCGCCGCTCGCGACGACACCCCAATCAGGCTTGAGACGATCCGCTGCGGTCACGGCCGCCAGCAGGTCGGCGGCGTCACGCAAGCCCAGGTTGAGTCCTTGGGCGCCGATCGGCGGGAAGGCATGAGCCGACTCACCCACCAGGGCTACTCCGTCGCGGCCGGCGGTATCGACGGCGAGCGTCGACAGAGGAAACACAAAGCTCGGCGAGGCGAGGCTCATGCTGCCAAAAAGGCGCTGCGCGCGCTGGTGAATCGCGGCCAGCAGGGCCTCCGGTCCGCTCGCCTGGAGTTGGCGGAGCATGGGTTCCTCGTCGATCCAAACCAGGTTGGCCCGGGTTCCGCCGGCCGGAACCAGCGTGAATGGGCCGTGCGGATAGTGGAACTCGATAGATTCCCCGCCAATGGGTCGCGCCAGGTCAAGATCGCAGACCAAGGCTGCCTCGGCGAAGCTGTGTTCGCGGGTGGAGATGCCGGCAGCCGCGCGGAGCAAAGATTTCTTTCCGTCGGCGCCGACAACCAGGGGGGCGCTCAATTGGGTGCCGTCGGCAAGCGTCACCAGGCCCAGGTCGCCTACGCGGCGCCAGTTGGTAACGGCCTGGTTGCGGGTCTCGAGGCCAACTGCTGGCGCGGCGGATTGGAAACGTTCCAGGAGGCGGGCATTGGGAAAATTCCAGCCGAAGGCGGCCAGGCCGATTTCCTTGGCATCAAAGAGCGTTTCGGGCGCACGGATGAGACGCGCAGTTGCGTCGATGATGCGAATGGCGGTGAGGGCGTGACCGATCTCTGCCGGGTCATCAATAAGACCCGTTTCGCAAAGGAAGTCGACGCTGGGCATCATCAAGGCTGAGGTGCGGCGATCGATCGGCGCCGGTGGCGCCAGATGGATGACCTGGTGGCCCGCCCGCGAAAGGCTGATGGCGGCGGCGAGGCCGGCAAGCCCGCCGCCCACGACGATGATATCGGCGTCGGCTTTCATCTTGCCGCGTCCGCAAGGCGGCGACGATGGCCGCTGGGCAGTAGCACGCTACCGGCGAGCGAGCCGGCAAACATAGCGCCTAGAAAGAGCCAGAGGCCGTCAGGCTGGAAGGCGATCAGGGAGATGGCCGGCCCGGGGCAAATGCCCGACATGCCCCAGCCAAGACCGAAAATGGCCGCGCCACCGACCAGGCGGGCATCAATCTTCTTGTATTCCGGCTCATGGAACTCGCGATCGAACAGTGGTGCCGGACGTCCGCGGCCGATGCGGACGGCGATGAACATGACCAGGATGGCGGGCACAATGACGAAAGCGAGGCTCGGGTCCCAGCCGCCGGTTGGGATGGCGGTAAAATCGAGGAAGCGCAGGACTTTGAGCGGATCGACCATCTGAGAGACATAAAGGCCGGCGCCGAAGAGGGCGCCGCTCACAGCGGCGGTGGCCAGATAAGGCAGGCGGAGCACGGCCATCAGACTATTCCCGTAACGGAGACAGTGAGGATGGCCACCGAGAAGAAGACGGCAACGGCGACCAGAGAACGCAGAGAGAGGCGGGCGAGGCCGCAGACACCGTGGCCGGAGGTGCAACCATTGCCCACCTTAGTGCCAAAGCCGGTCAGAAGGCCCGCAACGATCAACCAGACGGGCGTGGGGATCGACCAGGCGACGGGCGGGGCGACGAGTTGGGCCGGCTCAGTGCCGCCAACACCCAATTGCGGGAAGACCAATGCCGTAACTGCGGTGGCGGCGACCAGGGACACAAGGAAGACCAGGCGCCAGACGACAGTCTGCGCAGGGGGCAGGAGTTGGCCGAAAATTCCGGAAATACCGGCAATGCGCCCATTGCCCAGCCAGAGCACGGCCGAGGCCAGGCCGATCAGCACGCCGCCCAAGGCCGCGGAAAGAGGGGAGAAGGCTTCCATATGGGGTCTCGCAAGTGGAACGGAACCGGAGCCTAGCACCGGCGGTTAGAGGGTTACCAGCCGGGGTTGGGCAGGGCCATTCCGTTTGATGCCGCAGGCGCGGAAAAACTGCATTTGCGGCCTTCACCGATTGGCATGTCATCCCTAAATTGCTGCCACTGATTGAATCGCAACCCGGAGCACTGCGATGCTTGAACTGCTGGCCGATCCCAATGTCTGGATCGCCTTTGCCACGCTGACGGTCATGGAGATCGTGCTGGGCATCGACAACATCGTGTTCATTTCGGTGCTGGTGTCGCGCCTGCCGCGCGAGCAGGCCGAATTCGCCCGCAAGCTGGGTATCGGGCTGGCGCTGGTGTTCCGTATCGTTCTGCTGTTGCTGATCAGCGTTATCGTGCAGCTTAAGGAACCCGTCTTCGAGGCCTTCGGGCACGGCTTCTCCTGGAAGGACATCATCCTGATCGCCGGTGGCGGCTTCCTGATCTACAAGGCCACGCATGAAATGCATGCGGCTATCGAGGAGCCGCACGAGGTGGGGCTGGTCGAGGCGGCCAAGACCAGCCTGCAAGCCATTCTCGTCCAGATCGTGTTGATCGACATGGTGTTTTCCATCGACTCGATCATCACGGCCGTGGGCATGGTCCCCGCCGACCAGGTGGTCGTGATGATCGCTGCCGTGTTGGTAGCCGTCGCCGTCATGTTCTTTGCCTCCGGTCCGATCGCCAAGTTTGTGGCAGATCACCCGACGACCAAGATGCTGGCTCTGGCCTTCCTGCTGCTGATCGGCGTGACACTGGTGGCGGATGGCCTCGGTTTCCACATTCCCAAGGGCTACATCTACTCGGCCATGGCCTTCTCGGTGCTGGTCGAGGCGGTCAACATCTTCGCCAAGAACCGCAAGATGCGACTGGCCGGCGGCAAGGTGCACAAGGCGGAGTTCACGCCGTTTACTGGCGATACGGGCTCGGTGTCGTCGGCGGCGGCGATTGCCTCGTTGAGCGGGAGTCCCGGCGTGACTGCGGCGGTTGCGAAGGCGGCTCCAGCAGGAACCAAGCCGTCGCCCGTAGCGCCCAAGCCGCGCGGCGGAGCACAATCCCGTCCGAAATCGGCGCCGCGCAAGCCCAAGGCGCCGAAATGACCCGGGTCGTCGCGGTCAATACTCTCGGTGGGCCGGAGGTCCTGTCCGTCGAAGATTGGCCCGTCGGTGAGCCTGGGCCGGGGCAGGTACGTCTCCGCCAGACGGCTATCGGGCTCAACTTCATCGATACTTACCAGCGATCCGGCCTTTATCCGCTGCCGCTGCCGTTCGTCGCCGGCAATGAGGCGGCGGGCGTGGTGACCGCGATCGGGGAGGGCGTGACGGAGGTCGGGGTCGGCGACAGGGTGTGCTACCAGGGCACGCCGGGCGCCTATGCCCAAGAGCGGCTGGCACCGGTGCAGAAGCTGGTGCCCATTCCCGACGGGATCGACGACCAGACGGCGGCAGCAGTGCTGCTCAAGGGGCTGACGGCCTACTATCTACTGTTCAAGACCTGGCCAGTGCAGGCGGGCGAGACCATCCTCTGGCATGCGGCGGCGGGCGGCACGGGGCTCATCGCCACGCAATGGGCGAAGTCGCTGGGCGCGACGGTCATCGGCACCGCTGGTGGGCCGGACAAGGTGAAGATGGCGCTTGAACATGGCTGCGACCATGTGATCGACTACAAGGCAGAAGACTTTCCGGCGCTGGTGAAGGAGTTCACCGGGGGCAGGGGTGTCGATGTGGTCTATGACGGCGTGGGCAAGGCCACGTTCGAAGGATCGCTCGACAGCCTCAGACCGCGTGGCCTCCTCGCCAGCTTCGGCAATGCCTCGGGCGTGGTCAGCATACCGGATCTGGGGGCCTTGGCGCGAAAGGGCTCGCTCTATGTGACACGGCCGACCGGTACGCATTATTTCCCCAACCGCGAGAGCCTGCTCGAAGGCGCCAAGGCGCTGTTCGACGCGATCCTTTCGGGAGCGATCCGGGTGGAGATCGGCCGGACCTATCCGCTGGTTGAGGCGGCTGAAGCGCATCGGGCGCTGGAGGGGCGTGAAACGACTGGTTCTGTGGTGTTGGTTCCCTAGTTCCCCCGGCAGCCTGCGGAGGGCTCATTGGCAGGCGAGTGGTTCAGCACGACGGTCGCGTTCGTGGTTGTCAGTGCCCTGATCGCCGGCTGCGCACGCGGTTTTTCCGGCTTTGGTGGCGCGCTGATCTTCGTGCCGCTCGCCAGCTCTGCCATCGGGCCGCAACTCGCGGCGCCACTTCTGCTGGTAATCGATGGCCTGTTGTCGTTGGGCATGTTGCCCAATGGCTGGCGGCGGGCCAACCGGCGAGAGGTCTTTACCATGGCAGCCGGCGCCATTGTTGGCGTGCCGGCCGGCACGGCAATACTGGCGTTGGTGCCGACGACCGTGGTCCGCTGGACGATCTGTGCCGTGGTGTTGCTGATGCTGATCTTCCTGATATCAGGTTGGCGCTATCGGCGGGCGCCGCGCCCGGCGCTGACCGTGGGCGTGGGTGCATTGGCGGGCCTGTTCGG
>CAMLKN010000125.1 GCA_946480655.1 uncultured Devosia sp.
GGATCAATATCGTCATCAATACCGAGCGCGAGGGGCTGGCCCATGCCGCCTATGTGACGCATGGCACCTCGGCCTATGCGATGGGGCTGCTGGTCGAGGACGCTGCGGCGACGCTGAAACGCGCGCAGGCGCTGGGGGCGCAGCCCTTTGCGCAGCGCGTGGCGCCGGGGGAGCTGGCCATTCCGGCGGTGCGGGGCGTGGGTGGCGGAGTGATCTATTTCCTCGACGATCACTCCGACCTGAGCCGGGTGTGGGATATCGAATTTGTGGCCGAACCGGCGCCCGGCAGCGATGCGGGGCTGACCGGGTTCGACCACATTGCCCAGACGATGAACTACGAGGAAATGCTGACCTGGATCCTGTTCTACCGCTCGATCTTCGTGGTGGACAAAGGGCCGATGGTGGATGTGGTCGACCCGTCGGGCCTGGTGCGCAGCCAGGTGATCGAGAACCGGGATGGGTCGCTGCGGCTGACGCTGAACGGATCGGAAAGTCACCGGACGCTGGCCGGGCGCTTCATTGCCGAGACATTCGGATCGAGCGTCCAGCACATTGCCTTTGCCTCATCGGACATTTTCGCAACGGCGGACGCCTTGCGCCGGAACGGGCTGCGCACGCTGCACATCTCGCCCAACTACTATGACGATCTCAAGGCCCGGTTCGGGCTGGACCCGGCCATGCTGGACCGCCTCCAGGCGAGCAACCTCCTCTACGACCGGGACGACAGGGGCGAGTATTTCCAGCTCTATTCGACCAATCTTGGCGACGGCTTCTTCTTCGAGATCGTGCAGCGCGTTGGCGGCTATGCCGGATATGGCGCCGCCAACGCGCCGTTCCGGATCGCGGCCCAGAAGCGGGCGGCCCGGCCGAACACGGTGCCCAGCCACTGACCAGCAAGCGCCGATCATTGCTGCGGGGGTGACCGGTCCTGGCCTTAACCGGATCTGCGGGGAGAGGAGGTTTCGCCTTTGGAAGCCCGGTCTATGCCTTTGTCCCCTTACCAGGGCGTATAGCCGCCGGGTTCGATGAAGCGGCCATTGTCAGCCCCACCGAGCGCATGCTGCACCGGCAGGCGGGCGCCTTCCTCAGGCGTCATTACCCCGTATCCGGTGAGGTCGGTCTTGACGAAGCCCGGGCTGACGGAATTGACGACGATGCCGGTGTCACGCAGCTCCTCGGTGAGCTGGATAGTCAGCATGTTGAGCGCTGCCTTGGAGGCGTTGTAGCCAATGTAGCGCTGCGCAAAATAGGGCGAGGAAGGGTCAGCATTCACGCTGAGCGAGCCGAGCGAGCTCGACAGGTTGACGATGCGCCCGGCCGCCGACTTTCGCAGTAGCGGCAGCATGGCCTGGGCAACGGCAAGGGCGCCGAGGAAGTTGGTCTCCAGCACCTTGCGTACCGCCGGGATGGAGGCGCTGCCCGGGGCCGCGTCGGTGAAGTCGAAAATGCCGGCATTGTTCACGAGGATGTCGAGCCGGCCGTGCGCGGCATCGATGGCGGCAGCGGCGGCAGCGATGCTGGCCTCGTCGGTGACGTCGAGCTGCACGAAGGTCGTCGCGAGTCCCTGAGCCGCGAGGCCTGCGACGGCTGCTTCGCCGCGCGCGGCATCACGCGAGCCGATGATCACGGCGACACCGGCCTCGGCGAGCTGGCGGGCGATTTCGAGGCCGATCCCCTTGTTGGCGCCGGTGACGAGGGCAATGCGCTTGTTGTCCATGGATGATCCTTTCCAATGACGTTGGACGGCCCTAGTATGTGAAGCATCCTTCAGTTTGAGAATTCGCATATGGCTGTCGCCACCCCTGCCGCGCTGACCCCCCGGAAAAGGCCGCGCCAGGCGCGCTCGGCCGCAACGCTGGACGCGATTTTCGAGGCGACCATTCAGGTTTTGCTGGCCGATGGAATGCGGGCGCTGACCACGACGCGGGTCGCGGAACGGGCCGGCGTTTCGGTGGGGACGATGTATCAGTACTTTCCGCACAAGCAGTCCCTGATCTATGCCCTTAACGAGCGCTATCTCGAGGTGCTGGCGGATAAGGTCGAGACGACCTGTCGTGCAAAGGCCGGCCGGCCGGTGGCGGAGATGCTGGCGGCGCTGATCGAGACCTACTGGCGGGCCAAGACCGAGCGGGCGGAGGTGACGCGGGCGCTGTATCGCTCGGTGGTCGAGATGGACAACGAAGCCTTGGTGGAGTCGTTTGCCCAGCGCGTAGACGCGGCTACGGCAGCCATGCTTGCGAGCGCCCCCGACGCGACATTTGGCAACCTGCCGATGGTCACCCTAACGCTGGTCACCGTGATCTTCGGGGCGATCCGGAACGCCTTCGAGCGCAACCTGACCCAGCCCGAGATTGACGCCCTGCAGGTGGAACTGCTGGCCATGTGTCGGGCCTATGTCGAGATTTCAAGACGATAGGCTGAGGCGCGCCTATGGCGGGGGGACTGGCTTACAGTGGATGCCCAGGCCCTGTGACGTCTGGGGCATCAACTTGTCGAGGGTGATCCCGCGAAAGGTCTCGAGAAACAGCGCCTCGGCTTTTGCCAAGGTGTCGGACAGGGCGTGGTTGACCGCGCGTTCCACCTGGCACACGGTATCCTCGTTGCGGCTGGCGATAGCGAAGAGACCCGGGCGATCCAGCGCGACATAGACGTCGTGCAGGGTGATCTCGCTGAGGGGCCGGGCGAGCATCCAGCCGCCGCCATGGCCCTTTTCCGATGTAACGTAGCCCGCTTCACGCAGGCCCGCCATGGTGCGGCGGAACACTGGCGGGTTGGTGCCCATGGTGTTGGCGAGCACATCTGAGGTCAGCGGGACTGAGACCTGACCAAGGTGCAGCAACACGTGCAGAACCCCCGACAGGCGCGTGTCCTTGTTCATATCCATGTCCTCGCTTCGTGCATATCGGCCGCGCCTCCACATTGGTTGACCTCGCTCGCGATGTCTCGTATCTACAAAAGATACGTGAATAGGAGTTGTGATGTCTACCCTCAATCCCACGGGCCACGGCCTGGAGCCCGCCCACCCCATCATTGACGACCCGAAGCGGCGGCGTTCGATCCTCCTCGCTGTCTGCATTGCGCTGATGGCAGTGATCGCCGCGGTTTCCGGACTCAATGTCGCGCAGCCGCAAATGGCCCTCGCCCTCAATGGATCGCAGGGCGATGTGCTGTGGATCATCAACATCTACGCCATCACGCTCGCGGCGCTGCTGCTGCCCCTTGGGGCGGTCGGCGACCGCTGGGGGAGGAAGCCCGTATTGCTCATCGGGTTGGTGCTGTTCGGCGTGGCCAATGTGGCCTCGGGCCTCGCCGGCTCGGTGCCGGTGATGCTCGGCGCGCGTTTGCTGGCCGGTGTCGGCGCGGCGATGATCATGCCGGTGACGCTCTCGGTGATCACCTCGGCTTTTCCGGCCGAGGAACGGTCCAAGGCCATCGGCATCTGGACCGGCGTCGCCGGTGGTGGCGGTATTCTCGGCATGTTCCTCTCGGCACTGCTGGTCGACGTGCTCGACTGGCGCTGGCTGTTCGTCCTGCCGGTGGTGCTGGTGATCGCGGCCGCCCTGGTATCGCTGCGGGCCATCCCCAACTCACGCGAGCATTCGGCACATGGGTTCGACCTCCACGGCGCGGTGCTTGCGGCGATGGCCGTGGTTGGGCTGATCCTGTTCCTGCATGAGGGACCGGTGGCGGGCTGGGCCGCGCCGATCACACTGGTCGGCCTGGTCGCCGGGGTCGTGGCAAGCATCGGATTTGCACTCTGGGAATTGCGGCACCCGGCGCCCCTGCTGGATATCCGCCTCTTCGCCAAGCGCAGTCTTACCAGCGGGTCGGTGACCCTGCTGGTCTGGTTCGGTGTGCAGGCCGGGGTGTTTGTGGTGCTGTTCCCCTTCTTCCAGGCCGTTCTCGGTTGGTCGGGGCTTCTAGCGACGCTGGGGCTGATGCCGATGGCGATTCTGATGATGGTGTCCTCGGCGATGGCCGCGCAGGTGGCCAAGGGGATCGGCAACCGGCTGACCATGGCGCTGGGCATGTTGCTCGGCGGCAGCGGGCTCGCCTTGATGTCGATGCTGGTCTCGGTCGATGCCGGCTATATGGGGGTGCTGCCGGGAATGATCGCCATGGGGCTAGGCATGGGCCTGTCGATGGCGCCGTCCACCGAGGCCATCACGTCCTCGCTGCCGCGCGACCGCCAGGGTGTCGCGTCGGCGCTCAATGATGTGACGCGCGAGTTCGGCACCTCGCTGGGCGTGGCTCTGCTTGGTGCCATGTTCACCGCGGGCTATGGCAGCGCCATTGCCGGGCGGCTCGCGGGCGTGCCCGAGGATGTCGCGGCCGAGGTCAGCAAGGGCATCGCCGGTGCACTCGATCTGGCGAACGATCCTGCCTCAACGGCGCTGCTGCGCTCGGCACGCGAAGCCTTTGTCGAAGCGTGGCAGCAGGCCATGTGGGCGGGCGTCGTCGTCATGGCGCTGCTGCTGGTCTTCGTGCTGCTGCGAGGGCCGCAGCCGCAACATGCACCAGCCTGACCATCTTGCGGCGGGGGGTGTGCCCCTCGCCGATCATTGCCAGCAGAAGCGACGTTGCGCCTCTGCATCCCCGCCCTTGCCTCCCCGCCCTTCAAACTAGTATGGAAGTTCCCAGTGTTGCATCGGAGGCAGTTGGGCGGACATGAGCGCGGAAAACGAAACCATTACATCGGCTTCGCCGGTCGCGTCGGCCCCCACCCCAAAGGGGGCCGGGCGGGCGTTGAGGGTTGATCCGCCGGTGCGATTCACGCCGGATTGGTCGTCCCTGACGGCGGGATATAGCGTGCCCGACTGGTTCCGGGACGCCAAGTTCGGGATCTGGGCGCATTGGAGCGCGCAATGCGTTCCGGAGGCCGGAGACTGGTATGCGCGCGAAATGTATATCCAGGGCAGCCGATCCTACCGGCATCACCTCGCGCATTATGGCCATCCGGCCGATATCGGCTTCATGGAAATCCAGAACCAGTGGAAGGCCGAGAACTGGGACCCGGCCCGGCTGCTGGACCTCTATGTCCGGGCCGGTGCCAAGTACTTCATGGCGCTGGCCAACCATCACGACAATCTCGACTGCTATGCTTCCCGCCACCACCCCTGGAACACCACGCGTGTCGGACCCGGCAAGGACATCGTGGGCATATGGGAAAAGCTGGCGCGGAAACGCGGCTTGCGCTTCGCCGTGTCGAACCACTCCGCCCATGCCTGGCACTGGAACCAGCCGGCCTATGGCTATGACCCCGAGGGCCCGAGGGCCGGTGAGCGCTATGACGCCTACACGCTGAGGGCAGCCGACGGACGGGGAAAATGGTGGGAGGGGCTCGACCCGCAGCAGCTCTATACCGGGCGCCACATGCCCATGCCCGAGGGCATCAGGACCATCGACGAGGCCAATGCCTGGCACGAGGCCACTGACCGCCTCTGGAGCGAGGGCGTGCCGGCGGACTCGAACTTTGCACGCGACTGGCTGGCGAGGTGTCAGGACCTGACAGAGCAGTACCGGCCGGACATGGTCTATTTCGACAATTTCGACCTGCCGCTTGAACAGCACGGCCTCGATTTCACGGCCTGGTACTACAACCAGTCGATGCAGTGGCATGACGGGCGCCTCGAAGCGGTGGTTGCCGCCAAGATGACGCCGCCGCAACGCCGCATGGGCCTGGTCGACGACGTCGAGCGCGGCGGCAAGGACTATATCGAGCGCTTTCCCTGGCAGACCGACACCTGCCTGGGCAATTGGCACTATGACGCCGATCTCTATGCCAGGGACGGCTACAAATCTGCGGCCACGGTCATCCATACCCTGTGCGACGTGGTCTCCAAGAACGGCAATCTCATGCTTTCGGTGCCGATGCGCGGCGATGGCACGATTGACGACAAGGAAGAACGCATCCTCGAGGATATTGCCGGCTGGATGGCCCGGTTCGGCGAGGCGATCTATGCCACCCGCCCCTGGAAACTCTTCGGCGAGGGGCCGACACGGACGCGCGCTGGCCTGTTTTCCGAGGGCGGTCCGGCATCGCCCTTCGGGCCGCAGGATATCCGCTATGTCACGCGCGAAGGCAGGCTGCACGCGCTGGTCCTCGGATGGCCCGAGGACAATGTCGTCCGGCTGACCCGGCTGGGCAAAAGCAATCCCACGCTTTCAGGCGAGATCGAGCGCGTCACCCTGCCCGGCGATCCGACGCCCCTGCCCTTCCGCCGCACCGAAACGGCCCTCGAGGTGACGCTACCGGAGGCTGGCCGACACCCGATCGGCGTCGCCCTCATTCTTCATGGAGACGGCATCACCCCGTGATGCCGCAACTGGCGGGCCCCCGGTCAGGGGCCCGTTGGCGCCTTGAGCACGACGCCGCTCGACAGGCCGTCGATACCGGTCCGCCGACGCCAGAAGCCCCAGAGCCCGTCGGGCAGGTAGAGGGCAAAGGCGACCGCGACGAGGCCGAGGCCGGCGAGGTACCAGACGCCGAGATTGCCGAAAATTTCCTGCAGCAGGAAGAAGATCACCGCGCCGATGATGGGGCCTTCAAACGTCCTGAGCCCGCCCACCAGCACCATGAACAGCATGAAGACGGTCCATTGCACGCCGAAATTGGTGCGCGGCAGGAAGGTGATGGCGCTGGCCAGCC
>CAMLKN010000126.1 GCA_946480655.1 uncultured Devosia sp.
TAAGCAGGTGCGTCTTGCCGTCGATGGTCACCGTGACCTGGCCCGCAACCACGAACAGGACGCCCTCAGCCTCGGCATTGAGTTCGGGTTGGTCACTGCCACCGCCGGGAAAGACTTCCACGACATACTGCGAAAACGTCTCGGCAAAACCGCTCATCGGCCGGGCGATGATCCAGACGCGGCTGTCGCGCCAATGCGGCAGGTAGGACGTCACGATATCGCGCATCACCCCGTGCGGAATGACGGCATAGGCTTCGGTAAAAACAGCGCGGCCGGTATGGAGGGTCATTTGGGGCGGCAGGCCGGCCGAGGGAGAAGCGTAACTGGTCATGGCGGTCTCCACTCAGGCCTTGCGGCGCAGGTCGCTGGTGATGGTGCCGGCTGCGAGGACTTCGGCCTCGTGGTCCGGCTCGCGCCAGGTTTCGGCGAGCCCGGCCTCATACCATTCCATCATGGGCGGCAGCGCGCGCAGCCGGGCCCCATAGGCGTCCACTACCGCCCCGAGTAAAATGCCGTAGGTCTGCAGCCGGAAGGCCACAGGAGCGTAAAAGGCGTCCGCGATTGTGAAGCGATCACCGGCCAGGAAGGGTCCACCGAAGCGCTCGATGCCCGTGGTCCAGATCTCGGCGATGCGGGCAAGGTCGCGTTCCAGAGCCGGCGTGCGGCGATGCAGTTGCACGCGCAGGCCGCAGTTCATAGTGCAGACGTTCCGTAGTTCAGAAAAGCCTGAATGCATTTCGGCCGCTACCGAGCGCGCATAGGCGCGCGCCGCCCGGTCTGCAGGCCACATATGCGGATGGGACTCGGCGACATGCTCGACAATGGCCAGCGAGTCCCAGACGCTGATCTCTCCATCGACCAGCAATGGCACGCGGCCCGTGGGCGAGAAGGCGCGGAACGTGTCATGGCTGCCGTGGTCGACGAAGGGCCGCAGCTCTTCCTCGAAGGGGACTTCCGCCATGCGCAGCGCCAGCCACGGACGCAGCGACCAGGACGAGTAGTTCTTGTTGCCGATGATGAGTTTGAGCATGACGCGGTCTCCTGCCGATAGGGAGTAGCGCGGGGCGGGGCTGCGTCGCAAGCGTTCAGGCGTCGAGGGTTTGCTTGAGCCGGCTCAGCATGGCGGCCGCATAGACGGCATAAGGCCCGATGAAGCGCTCGTGGATGGCGTGAATGGGCAGGGCGTCGAGGTGGTTCCAGCGCTCGCGGCCGCGCTTTTCCGCGACCACCAGCCCCGCCGCTTCCAGCACGCCCAGATGCTGCATGACCGTGCAGCGGTCGATCTCGGGAATGAGGTCGCACAGCATGCCGGTGGTGCGCGGTTCAGTCTTGAGGAGATCGAGAATGCGCCGCCTTACGCGGTGGCTGAGGGCCTTGAAAACCAGGTCGTCTGCGTCGTCATTTGACATGTTATAGAAATATAACATATTGTACGGTCAGTCAACCAAGGGAGATCAGTTCATGCGTGCCGTGGTCGCCAAGGAGAAAGACCTGCAATTGCAGTTCCGCGTGTCGGGCCGGATCGACAAACCGGTCCATGATGTGTTCGAGGCGGTCGTCGATCCCGCCAAACTGTCGGGCTATTTCACTACGGGCGGCGCCAAGGGGCGGCTCGAAACCGGGGCTGTCGTCACTTGGGACTTTCACGATTTTCCCGGCGCCTTCCCGGTGGAGGTGGTGGAAGTCGTGCCGGATGCGAAGATCGTCCTGCGCTGGGATGCGAGCGAGGCGACCGAGCCCAGCACGACAGGCGAGACGCCGCAGCCGGTGGGGTACAAGACGACCGTGACCATGGAGTTCACCGGGCTCGAGGATGGGCGCACGCTGGTCACGATTTCCGAGAGTGGCTGGCGGCAAACGCCGGGCGGGCTCAAGTCATCCTATGGCAATTGCGAGGGCTGGACCGGCATGCTCTGCGCCCTCAAGGTCTATCTCGAGCACGGCATCAATCTGCGCGAGGGGTTCTACAAATGACCGCCATCAGCGGCGGCGTGAACATTGCCATGAAGGTACCGGCGCACCAGTACGAGGCAGTCGTGGCCTTCTATCGGGAAACGCTGGGTTGTGAAGAAATTGCCGGAGGCGACGACATCTCCTTCCGGTTTGGCCCCAATCGCCTATGGATCGATCGGGTGTCCCAGATCAGCCAGGCGGAGATCTGGTTGGAACTGGTGACCAGCGATTTCGAGGCGGCGGCGCGCAAGCTGGAGGCGGCGGGGATTGCCCGCCACGACGCAATCGAACCTCTGCCGGACACGTTGGAGGCGGGATGGTTCTTCAATCCGGCCAGTATCGTCCACCTGCTGCGCAAGCAGTAACGCTTGCCGGCAACGTGCATTCTCGGGGATTTTCATGACCAACATAGTTGCAGCGACCGACTACACCTTTTCGACCCTTTCACCCGGACAGATCTACGAGGCCTGGCTCGATCCAGCCCTTGTCCGCCGCTGGATGAACCGGAACATGGAGGCCAAGTTCGACGATTATGAAGTCACGGACATCCGGATTGACCCGGTGGTGGGCGGTCGCTTCTTCTTCGGCGGCAAGCAGGGCGGGGAACCGTCGGACGCCTGGGGCTACTATCGCGACCTCATTCCCGACCAACGCATCGTCTTCACCTGGTTCGTCGACGAGAGCGAAGAGAAGGAAGACAATTCAACCGTGACGCTGGAGATCGGGCCATCCGGCTCGGGTACTCGTGCCCGGATCTCGCACGAGATGGATGCGCAGTGGGAACAATATGCGGCCCAGACAGCGGACGCCTGGCGCGGCATGCTCGAGGCAATCGACCAGATCCTCAGCTGAACCGCTGTGACCAAGCGCACACCGCGCGTTAAGGTTACCCATTCTTCAACACTTGGCGCTATCCTCTGAGGATCATGCGACAAGTTCTGTTGAGTATCGGCGTTTCCCCGCACCATTGGCTGCAGCACAACCTGCCATGGCTGGCTGTGCTGGCCCTGATGTTTGGCTTTGAACGCGACGACGCGGCCATAGATGAGCGCCGAGAGGGCTAGGGCAGGATCGCCTTCAATCGCAGCAGGGCAATGCGCTCCACCTGGGCACAGGCGGTGGCGAATTCTTCGGCGGCCGAATTGGCAATCCGTTTTTCGAAATTCTCCAGGATCGACGCCTTGGTGTGATCGCGCACGGCGATGATGAAGGGAAAGCCGAATTTTTCGACATAGGCGGTATTGAGCGCGGTGAATTTGTCGCGCTCAGCATCGGTCAGGGCGTCCAAGCCGGCCGAGGCCTGTTCGGCAGTCGAGTCGGCGGTCAGGCGCTTGGCGGCGGCGAGTTTGCCTGCAAGATCGGGGTGGGCGCGGAGAACCGCGAGGCGCTCTTCCGGCGTGGCCATCCGGAACTGGGTTCTGAGCGCGAAATGGAGGCCAATAGCCGTGTCATTGGCCGGGCCCATCTCGGCCTCCCAGGCGCGCTCGGCGATCCAGGGAGAATGCTCGAAGATCGAGCCGTATCGGGAGACGAAATCGGCCTTGTCGAGCTGGCTGGGGAAGACATCGGGCGCCTGGTAGGGATGCTCCCTGGCCCAGTGCTGGGCAATTTCGAGCCGCGTCGGCACCCAGACCTTGTCGAAGGTCCTGATGTAGTCGACGAACTTTTTCAGGCCCTGGTAGCGGCCCGGCTGGCCGACCAAGCGGCAGTGGAGGCCGATGGACATCATCTTGGGCGAACCGGCCTGGCCTTCGGCGTAGAGGCAGTCGAAACTGTCCTTGAGAAAGGTGAAATATTCCTCGCCATTGTCGAAGCCGGGGGCGGTGACGAAGCGCATGTCATTGGCGCTGAGCGTATAGGGAATGATGAGCTGGGGCTTGCCGGCGATGACTTTCCAATAGGGCAGGTCGTCGTCATAGGTGTCGGAGATATAGGCAAAGCCGCCGGCCTCGGCGACGAGTTCAACAGTGTTGAGGCTGGAACGGCCGGTATACCAGCCGAGCGGGCGTGCGCCGGTGGCAATGGTGTGGAGGCGAATGGCCTCGGCGATCTGCGCCCGTTCCTCATCGGGCGGCATGTCCTTGTGTTGCACCCATTTGTATCCGTGAGACGCGATCTCCCAACCGGCTTCCTGCATGGCGGCAAGCTGGGCCGGGGCGCGCATCAGGGCGGTGGCGACGCCGTAGATGGTGACCGGCAGGTTGGCCTCAGTGAACAGGCGATGGAGCCGCCAGAAACCGGCGCGAGCGCCATATTCGTACATGCTTTCGACATTGGCATGGCGCTGCCCGGGCCAGGGCGCGGCGCCCAGCACGTCGACGAGGAATGCTTCGGACGCGCCGTCGCCATGCAGGATATTGTTCTCCCCACCCTCCTCGTAATTGAGCACGAATTGCACCGCCACATGGGCGCCCCCGGGCCAGTTGGCATGGGGCGGGGTTTGGCCGTAGCCGTGCATGTCGCGGGGATAACGGTTCATCGGGTGGTCTCGAGCGAGTCAAATACGAGGCCGGATGGTAAGCGGAAGGCGGTGTGGGGCGCTAGAGGTGGTTTCCCCCTCCCTGTTTCCATATCGGTACTGTCCTCGGGCGCGACCCGAGGACCTGTCGCAGCAACGGCGATGCTGAAGGTGGCCCTCGGATCATGTCCGAGGGCGGTCCGGCGTGGGTGGAGAGTGCCGGGGCCGGCGCGAGGCTATTGCGCCTCTGCCACCGTTTCCAGCTTCTCCAGGAACGCCTTCCAGCCGGCATGGGCGCCGCCATAGGCCTGCTTCTGTTCGGGACGGAAGCCGGTCTGCTCCACCTTGAGATGTGTGCCGGTGGCGGTGGGTGTCAAAGTGTATGTCACGACGCTCTTGAGGGCGTAGAGCGGGTCGTCATTGTCGTGGTCCCAGGTGTAGGAGAGCGAGCGCTCGGGATCGATGTCGAGCACTTCGCAATCGAGCACGCCGCCCCATTCGCCGCGCAGCTTGAACTTGTGCCCCACTTCGGGGCGGAAGTCGTTGTTCATCAGCCATTCGGAGATGAGATGCGACGTGGTCAGCGCCTTCCAGATCTTGGCGGCGGGCTGGGGAATTTCGCGTTCGATGACGACGGTGCGGGTTTGGACGGCGGTGTTCATCTTGGGCAACCCTATTTCCTGGCTTTCTTGGTAGCAGCTTCGCCATTGGCCATGGCGGCGGCCTTGATGAGGTTCTTGAAGGCAGGGCCGTCGATTGCTTCTCCCTCGAAGAAGTCGATGGCGCGGCGGACATTGCCTTCCATGCTTGAATTGAAGAGATGGTCCGGATCGTCGAGCGCGGCGCCCTTGGGGAAGGTGGTCTTGACCGCGGCCTTGTAGACCTCGCCGGTGCAGAGAATGCCGTTATGCGACCAGACCGGCTTGCCCCACTTCCACTCTTCCACCACGCCAGGCAGGGCCTCGTGAATGAGCTTGCGCAGTTCGGCGAGTTTTGCACCGCGCCAGTCGGGCAGGGCGGCGATGCGCTGGTCGATCAGTTCGGTCTGCGTGGCGCCGGTGGCAAGGTCGGCGGCGCTGTTCTTGGAAAAGGTCATTGTCGCAATCCTTAGAGTTTTTCGCCGGGAAGCCGGCTGGCCTGCTTGATCCAATCGGCGAACTGGGCTTCGTCGATCGTGTCGGTCTCGTAGATGTCGAGGTAGCGCACGGCAGCCTGTTTCGAGGTGCCGGGGGGAAGGGGATCAAGCTGGGCACCGTTGTGGAAGGCGACCTTCACGTATTTGGTCATGCAGTGAAAGCTGACGAAATAGATGTCGTCCTCAAGGCCATAGAAGGGCGTGTTCCATTTCACGGCCTTCTTCACGCCTGGCACGGCCTGCTCGATGATGGCGTCCAGTTTCTCGCCAACGGCCCGCTGCCAGCCCGGCATGGCGGCGATATAGCGCTGCACCACCTCGTCACCATAGCCCTTGGCGATCTGCGGATTGCCGCCCGCAAGCCGGATCACGCCGTCCGGGCCGGGCTTGAGCGGTGGCCGCTTGGCCTTGCCCTCAGGCATGGTTCACGGCGGCGCGACGGCGGCCGACGTAATGCTGGAAGAACATGAAGAGGCCGGAGAACAGCAGCAGGAAGAGCGGCAGCAGCGGCGAATAAGTGACGAGAGGCGGCACGCCGGCCTGTCCGAGGAAGCCGATGAAGACGAAATTGGCGATGACCGTCAGCGTGAAGACGATGGAGGTCCAGCGATGGAAGCTGCGGATGAAGCGGGTCATTGGTCTATCCTTGTGAGCAAATTTTCGAGGGCATCGAGCCGGGCCTCCCAGAAGCCGGTCATCTCACGGGTCCAGTCCGCGAGGGGGGAAAGGGCTTGGGGGCGGGCGGAATAGTGGGTCTGGCGGCCGGCATGGCGGTCCTGCACCAGACCGGCCTGCTTGAGCACGGCAAGGTGCTTGGAGACGGTGGGCTGGGCGACACCGGCAAAGCTGGTCAGCGTGCCGACGGTCTGTTCCCCTTGCCGGCAGAGCTGTTCGAAAATGGCCCGCCGAGTCGGGTCGGCAAGCGATCGGAACAGGGCGTCCTGGGTTTCGTTCATGGGATTACATTCACGATTGGCTATGGGTTATATTCATAGCTGATCATGAATGAATGTCAAGTAACGGTGATGTTCAGATCGCGCCGGGCAGGCTGAGGCCTTCGAAATAGGCCTTGGCGTGCTCGAAGAAGATGG
>CAMLKN010000127.1 GCA_946480655.1 uncultured Devosia sp.
CACCAAGCCGGTGGACGCACCGCTCAATGGCGCCGAAGTGGATCTGCTGATCTAGCTCGGACCGGCTCACTCCCCCTCGCGGGGAGGGTTGGGGTGGTGAGGCCAACGAGCAGGGTCTCAAATCAGGCCACCAGCACTTTGCACACCCCCACCCAGCCTCCGCCGTCAAGGGGGAGGAGTGGCATCGTGCCTGCCCTAACCCCTCAACCCGATCAGCGCTTCGATGACAGCCTTGCCGTCGGGACTGTGCCATTCGGCCGGGCCCTGCAGCACGGCCAGTTCACAGCCCTCCGGATCGAGCAGCAGGGTTGCCGGCAGGCCGATGGCCACGGCTTCGCGCTTCAACCGCTCGAAGGCGGCGAAGGTGTTGTCGGCATAGAGCGGCAGGTTTTCGAACTGGCCCTCGTCGAGGAAGGCTTTCGCCTTTTCGAGGCCGCCTTCGCCGATATCGAGATTGATCGGCAGGACCATGAACTTGTCCGAATTGTATTCGGTGGCAATGGCGTCGAGCGCCGGCATTTCCTCGCGGCAGGGCACGCACCAGCTCGCCCAGAAATTGACGAGGAGGAACTTGCCGGCGAAGTCGGCGACGCTCATCTCCGTGCCCGCTTCGTCCTTGAATGCCATGTCGGCATAGCCGCGGCCTTCGCCGGTCGCATTGAGCGCGGCCAGTTCGCCAGTGGCCGCCGCATCAACGATCTGCGCCTGCGCCGGCTGCGCGGCGCATTCATTGGCCGAGCCGGCATTGCCCAGCACCAGCCATGCCGCTATAGACCCTGCAACAACGACGACCCCTGCTGCCACGGGCACGGCCCAGGCAGGAACGGATCGGGGTCCTTTTGAGCGGGTAGTTTCCATGGTGTCTCCGTCGGACAAGGCTCTGAGCAACAAGATGTGGGGCGGCCGCTTTGCCGAGGCGCCCGATGCCATCATGGAGGAAATCAACGCCTCCATCGGCTTCGACCAGCGCCTCTACCGCCAGGATATTGCCGGATCGAAGGCCCATGCGACAATGCTCGAAGCCACGGGCATTTTGACGCGAGAGGACCGCGACGCCATCCTCAGCGGTCTAGACGAGGTACTGGCCGAAATCGAGGGCGGGCAGTTCAAATTCTCGCGGGCACTCGAAGACATTCATATGAATGTCGAAAGCCGGCTGCGCGAGAAGATCGGCGACGCCGCGGGGCGCCTCCACACCGCCCGCTCGCGCAATGACCAGGTGGCCACCGATTTCCGCCTCTATGTGCGCGACACCATCGACACGCTGCTGGGCCAGATCAAGGGTCTGCAGCTGGCGCTTGTGCTCCGCGCCGAGGAAGAGGCCGAAACCATCCTGCCCGGCTTCACGCACCTCCAGAACGCCCAGCCGGTGACCTTCGGTCATCATCTGCTCGCCTATGTCGAAATGCTCGGCCGCGATGCCGGACGGCTGGAAGACGCACGCAAGCGCCTCAACGAAAACCCGCTGGGCTCGGCGGCCCTTGCTGGCACGCCCTACCCGATCGACCGCGACATGACGGCCAAGACCCTGGGCTTTGATCGGCCGACCGCCAATTCGCTCGACGCCGTGTCGGACCGCGACTTCATCCTCGAGACGCTGGCCGCGGCCTCGATCTGCGCCATGCATCTGTCGCGCTTTGCCGAGGAAATGGTGATCTGGTCCTCGGCCCAGTTCGGTTTCGTGAAGCTGAGCGACAAGTTCACCACCGGCTCCTCGATCATGCCGCAGAAGCGCAATCCGGATGCCGCCGAACTGGTCCGCGCCAAGATCGGCCGGATTCTCGGCGCGCTGACCTCGCTGCTCGTGGTCATGAAGGGCCTGCCGCTGGCCTATTCCAAGGACATGCAGGAAGACAAGGAAGTCGCCTTCGACGCGCTCGACGCGCTCTCCCTGTCGCTGGCCGCCATGACCGGCATGGTCAAGGACATGATGCCCAATCGCGAGCGCATGCATGCCTCGGCCTCGGCGGGCTTTTCGACCGCCACCGACGTCGCCGACTGGCTGGTGCGCGAGCTCAACATCCCCTTCCGCGACGCCCACCACATTACCGGCCAGGTCGTGTCGCTGGCCGAGCAGAAGGGCTGCGGGCTCGAAGGCCTCACCATCGAGGACTTCAAGCTCATCGATCACCGCATCGACAGCCGCATCCACAAGGTGCTCACCGTCGAAGCCTCGGTGGCCGCCCGCGCCTCCTATGGCGGCACGGCTCCGGCCAATGTCGTGGCCCAGGCGGCGCGCTGGAAGTCATTGCTGACCGGCGAGACCCACCAGCCCCGCGCCCTCAAGGCGAAGAAGCATGGCGGCCATGGCGACGGCGGTATTGCCTGATATCTGCGAATAAGCCACGATTTCCCCTCTCCCCTTGTGGGAGAAGGGAAGGGTCGGTTGAATGCCTAAGCTTCCGCGACCAATGCGCCTGACCGCGCGTCATGTCGCCTATCTCCAGCCAGCGGAAACCGTCGAGGACTTGCCGCCGCCGCCCGAGGGCATGCGCGAGGCGACCCCGGATGACCACGCGGCCACCATTGCCCAGCTCTTCGACCGGCCGGACCAGCACGACGAGACCTGGGTCTTCGCCTATGGCTCGCTGATCTGGAAACCGGCCTGCGACTATGTCGAGGTGCGCACCGGCCTGCTGCATGGCTGGCACCGCGCCTTCTGCCTCGGGTGGAACACCCGCTTTCGTGGCAGCGAGGACAATCCGGGCCTGATGCTGGCGCTCGACCGGGGCGGCGCCTGCAAGGGCGCGCTCTATCGCCTGCCGCCCGACCGGCGCGATGCCTGCCTCATAAAGCTCTTCGAGCGGGAAATGGGCTGGCTGCCCACTGCCTTTCCACCCCGGTGGGTCAAGGTAAGGTCGGGCGAACGGACGGTGCGGGCGCTGACCTTCTGCATCGATCGCCTTTCCGGCCGCTATGTGTCCGGTCTCAGCGAAGCCGAGATCGCCGACGTGCTGGCCAAGGCCACCGGCACGCGCGGCTCCATGGCCGAATATCTCCACGCAACGGTCGACCATCTCGAGCAGATGGGCATCCATGATCCGCATCTGTGGCGCCTGCAGCATCTCGTCGCCGAGCGGATCGAAGCCGCTTATGAGGCGGATCGATAAACCTGGCTTTTGTTTTGCCTGCTCTTGGCTTAGGGAAAGGCCGCAACCAGCGGGGCAAAAATGGTCCACCACTTCCATCATCGCGACGGCGTGCTCTTTGCCGAGGACGTCAATCTCAACGATCTGGCGCGCGAAGTGGGGACGCCCTTCTACGTCTATTCCAGCGCCACGCTGCGCCGGCATGTGCGCGTCGTGCGCGAGGCCTTCGATGGGCTGGACCTGCTCATGGCCTATGCCATGAAGGCCAATTCCAACCAGGCCGTCTTGAGGCTCATGGCCTCGGAAGGTTGTGGCGCCGACGTGGTGTCGCTGGGCGAGCTGGAACGCGCTTTGGCCGCCGGTATCGCGCCGGAAAAGATCGTCTTCTCGGGCGTCGCCAAGACCGTCGCGGAAATGCGGCGCGGCCTCGAAGTGGGCATCAAGTGCTTCAACCTGGAAAGCGAGCCGGAGCTTGAGCGCCTCTCCATGGTGGCCGCCGATATGGGCAAGACCGCCCGCGTCTCGGTTCGCGTCAATCCCGATGTCGATGCCCGCACCCACGCCAAGATTTCGACCGGCAAGAGCGAGAACAAGTTCGGCATCCCGTTCAAGCGCGCCCGCGAGGTCTATGCCCGCATCGCTGCCCTGCCCAATGTCGAGGCGGTGGGCGTCGACATGCATATCGGCAGCCAGATCACCGATCTCGAACCCTTCGGCAATGCCTTCGGGCTGATGGCCGAACTGGTGCAGGCGCTGCGTGCCGACGGGCACCATATCCACCACGTCGACATCGGCGGGGGCCTCGGCATTCCCTATAATCACGACCAGGAGGCACCACCCCATCCCGAGGCTTACGCCGCCGTGGTGCGCGACAAGGTGGGGCAACTGGGCTGCTCGCTCGTCATCGAGCCAGGGCGCCTGCTGGTGGGCAATGCCGGGATCCTGGTCACCAAGGTCGAATATGTGAAGGAGGGCGAGGCCAATTTCATCATCGTCGATGCGGCGATGAATGACCTGATCCGCCCCACGCTCTACGAGGCCCATCACGATATCGAACTGGTCAACCAGTCCAACCTGCCTCCCATTACCGGCGACATTGTCGGCCCGGTCTGCGAGACCGGCGACTACCTCGCCAAGGGCCGCACCATTCCCGGCGTCAAGGAAGGCGACCTGCTCGCGGTGATCAGCGCGGGGGCCTATGGCGCGGTGATGGCATCCACCTACAATTCCCGGCCACTGGTGCCCGAAGTGCTGGTCGATGGCAGTCGCTGGCACGTCATCAGGCCACGCAAATCGCTGGAAGACCTGATCGCGCTCGATTCAGTGCCGGACTGGGTCTAGCTCGAGTTTGCAGCTCTGCGCCTCCCTCCCCTTGAGGGGGAGGGACCGAGGGTGGGGTGACAGGGCAGGGTATTGGAAATCACCCCACCCCAGCTTCGCTACGGCCAAAGCCTAGCTGCGCTACCCTCCCCCTCAAGGGGAGGGAGGGCAGGAACCGCCCTGATATGACAGGGCCTACTGCACGCCCCGCCGCGCCAGCGGCACCACTTCCACCGGAACCCCGTTCAACGCGTCGTCGACCTTGGCCAGCAGATCGGCCAGGGTGAAGGGCTTGGCAATGACGTCATAGATCAGGGCTTCGAGCCCATGCGCGCGCTCGCGCTGGTCGGCAAAGCCGGTCATCATCAGGATCGTCACTTCAGGGAAGCTCGCCCCCACCTGCAGGGCCAGGGCGATCCCGTCCATCACCGGCATCTTGATATCGGTGAGCAGGAGGTCGAAGCGGCCGCCTTCGGCCTCCATGGTCTCGGCGGCAAGACCCCCATCTTCCTCGGCGACGACCTCATGCCCCTTCATGGTGAGGGCAGAAACGACAAAGGCGCGGACGGACGGGTCGTCTTCGGCGACAAGGATACGGGCCATGGATGGGCTCCTAATGATGTTCGCCCGCAACCGGGGCCGGTGCATGGACCGGTTCGGCCGTGGGGGCATGATCTTGGGCGGCCGGAGCCGCATGCGTTTCGGCTTGCGGCGGCGCCTGCTCTGCGGCCGGTGCGGCCTGGCCCTTGCCGGTCTCGCCACTGCTTCCGCCCTGGCCGGCAAAGCTCAGGCGCACGCGCACAGCCTCGCTGGGAGGCAGGGACAGTCGCGTGTCGAAAGTCGCGCTTTCCCCCGCCATCAGGTCGCGCACACGCGGTGTGACGCTCCACTCATAGACGGCGTGCCCGGAAGTATCGAGCAGGCTGATGACGACCGGCGGCACCGGAACCGGCACCTTGGAACGGCCGACGATCTGGGCCGAGACACTGAGGACGTCATTGCCGCCCGAAAGCGTCTTGAGCGTCTCGAGATTGGTGAAGTCGAGGCCCACGACATTGACGCCGAGGCCGACGGCTTCGTAAAGCCCCGCCAGATCCGGATAGCGCTCGACGATGGGAACGCGGCCGAACCAGGCGCCGCCCACCAGCCCGACCAGAATCACCGCCCCGGCGAACCGGGCCGCCCGGCGCAGCCGCGCCAGCGGCAGGCTCGAGAACATCGCATTCTGGCGGCGGGCGAAGGCCATCTGGCGCTTCTTGAGTTCTGCGGGGTCGATACCGGGCAGCGCCTGCGCCGCCTCCGGCGCGGGCCTGGGTGCGGCGCCCCTCAAAGCGCCGTTCTGGGCGGCAACCGCACTCTCTTCGGCCGCCATGACTTCATCGAGTGCGTCCTCGGCCATGGCGTCGAAGACCTTGTCGGCCTGCATGCGGGCCGCATCGAGCCCGGTCCGGGGTGCCGGCGCATGCGACGCCTCCTGGGTCCAGGCCTTGTGGCAATGCGCGCACTGCACCTTGCGGCCGACCGAGCCGATGGCCTCATAGGTCACCTGGTACTTGGTCTGGCAATGCGGACAGGTGATGATCATCTATGGGCGCGTGCATTCCCGGAATGGTCGCCGACCCTATCCCCTTGCGGGTTAAAACTCCTCAAACCCCGTCCCGGACCGCACGATCCGATGGAATCGGATCGTGCGGTCCGTGTCTCTTGTGTCGCATCGGAACCGTCCGAAAGCCGCGCCGCACTTTTCGGTCCGATGCTTTGACCAAAATTGTGCCGCTTTCCCCCGGCCTTTGACCGGGTCATGCCGCGGGGATGATGCGGCGCTGCTATGATGGCGGCGAAATTGATTCGCTTTGCGCTGCCGAATTGACCGGACGAGCTGGGAGCACCCGTTCTTGATCGAGTTTTCCGATGTGGGCCTGCGCTATGGCAATGGCCCCGAAATTCTCAAAGACCTGACCTTTTCGATCGAGCCGGGCTCGTTCCACTTTCTGACCGGCCCCTCCGGCGCCGGCAAGACGAGCCTCCTCCGCCTGCTGCTGCTCTCGACCAAGCCCTCGCGGGGCAAGGTCACCATGTTCGGCGAGGATGTGGGCAATCTCGATCAGGACAGTCTTTTGCAGATGCGCCGTCATATCGGCATCGTCTTCCAGGAATTCCGCCTGCTCGACCACCTGACGACCTTCGAGAATGTCGC
>CAMLKN010000128.1 GCA_946480655.1 uncultured Devosia sp.
CCGCGGCCTGTTGCTCGGCCTCTTTTTCCTCGCGGTCGGCATGTCGCTCGACCTCAATGTGGTGGGCGAGAACTGGCAGATCATCGCCATGAGCGTTGTCGCCTACATGCTGGTCAAGGCGGCGGCGATCTACGGGATCGCGCGGATCATGCGGTCCAGCCACGGTGAGGCGCTGGAGCGGGCCGTGCTGATGGGGCAGGGCGGCGAGTTCGCCTTCGTGCTTTATACGACTGCCGCGGCCAGTGGGCTGATCGATGGGCCCACCAATGCCATTTTCACTGCGACGGTCATCGTTTCGATGGTGCTGACGCCCTTTGCGATGATCGGGCTCAAATACCTGATGCCCAAGGCGGTGCAGTCCATGGACGGGGTGGAGACGGTCGAGGGGCTGTCGGGTCGCGTGCTGATCATCGGCTTCGGGCGCTTCGGCCAGATCGTCAGTCAGCCGCTGCTGGCCCTCAAGCACTCGGTCTCGATCATCGACAATGACACGGACATGATCCGTGCGGCGGCGCAGATCGGGTTCAAAGTCTATTACGGCGACGGCACGCGGCTCGACATCCTGCGGGCGGCCGGCGCCGGCTCGGCAGACCTGATCCTGGTCTGCACCGACAAGAAGGAGCAGACAACGCGCATCGTCGAACTGCTGCGGGACGAGTTCCCGCTGGCGCGGGTCATGGCGCGGGCGTTCGACCGCGTTCATGCGATCGAGCTGGTGCGGGCCGGCGTGGATTTCCAGCGGCGCGAATTGTTCGATTCGGCGGTGGCCTTCGGCGGCGAGGCCATTCGCATGATGGGCGCCGACGAACAGCAGATTGAGGATGTCTTGGAAGGCGTGCGGGAGCGGGACCAGGAACGGTTCGACCTGCAGCTCAATGGCGAGGATTGGCGGGTGGGACGGAACCTGCTCATCAGCAATGCGCGCGAACAGGCGCGGGAGGGCGGCGTGTCGGTCGCCGAGGAGGAAGCAGAGGCTGCGGCGAGCCGTTCCGCCCAGCCTGCGCAAACCAGCTAGGCAAGAAGGAAGCGCCGGGGGGCTTTTCGATGCACAAATTAAGTGCAACAGTGGGTCCATTCTGAGGGGAATATCGTCATGAACACTGGGTTGCGAAATGCCGCAAAAACCGATCGTCTACGATGCTCCCACGCCCGAACCCCGCGCCATCACCGTTGAGGCCATCCAGGCCGAAATCCTCGAAAAGCTGATCTATTCGGTCGGCAAGGACCCGATCGTCGCGCGTCCACATGACTGGCTCAAGGCCACCATCCTGGCCGTTCGCGACCGGATCATGGACCGCTGGATGGAGAGTTCGCGCGAGACCTGGCGGACCTCGAACAAGCGCGTCTACTATCTCAGCCTCGAGTTTCTCATCGGGCGGCTGATGCGCGATGCGATGAGCAATGTGGGCCTGATGGAGCCGGTGGCCCAGGCGCTGAAGAACCTCGACGTGGACCTGGGCGACCTGATCAATCTCGAGCCCGATGCGGCTCTGGGCAATGGCGGCCTTGGGCGCCTCGCCGCCTGTTTCCTCGAATCCATGTCCTCGGTGAAAATCCCGGCCTATGGCTATGGCATCCGCTATGTGCATGGCCTGTTCCGCCAGGAAATGAGCGAGGGCTGGCAGGTCGAACTGCCGGAAGACTGGCTGGCCCATGGCAATCCCTGGGAGTTCGAGCGCCGCGAAAGCGCCTATGAGGTGGGCTTCGGCGGCCATGTCGAGCCGGTAACGGACCCCGATGGCGAGGTGCGCCAGGAATGGCGGCCGAACGAACATCTGCTGGCTGTGGCCTATGACACGCCGATCGTGGGCTGGCGCGGGGCGCGCGTGAATACGCTGCGGCTCTGGAGCGCGCAGCCGATCGACCCGATCCTGCTCGACAAGTTCAATTCCGGCGACCATATCGGCGCGCTCGAGGAAAGCGCCAAGGCGGAAGCGATTACCCGCGTCCTCTACCCGGCCGATTCGACCGCTGCAGGCCAGGAATTGCGGCTGCGGCAGGAATTCTTCTTCTCCTCGGCGTCCCTGCAGGACATCGTGCGGCGGCACCTGCAGCAGTATGGAGACCTCGGCTCGCTGCCGGACAAGGTCGCGATCCAGCTCAACGACACGCATCCGGCCATTTCGGTGGCGGAACTGATGCGCATCCTGGTCGATGACAACGGCATCAAGTGGGCCAAGGCCTGGCAGATTGCCAAGGGCACGTTCGGCTACACCAATCACACGCTGCTGCCCGAAGCGCTGGAAAGCTGGCCGGTGGCGCTGCTCGAGCGCCTGCTGCCCCGCCACATGCAGATCATCTATCAGATCAACGCGGACGTGCTGGTGGAAGCGCGCGGCAAGAAGGGCTTTACCGACCAGCAGATCGCGGCCGTGTCGCTGATCGACGAGCATGGCGGCCGGCGCGTGCGCATGGGCCAACTGGCCTTTGTGGGCTCGCATTCGATCAACGGGGTTTCCGCGCTGCATACGGAGCTGATGAAGCAGACCGTGTTTGCGGACCTGCACAAGCTCTATCCCGAACGCATCAACAACAAGACCAATGGCATCACGCCCCGCCGCTGGCTGATGCAGTGCAATCCCGGCCTGACCAAGCTGGTGAGCGACCGGATCGGGCCGGACTTCCTCGATGATATCGACAAGCTCCATGGGCTGCTGCCGCATGCCGAGGACCCCGGCTTCCAGAAGCAATTTGCCGAGGTGAAGCTCGCCAACAAGAAGCGGCTGGCGGCGCTGATCAAGGACCGGCTCAACATCAAGGTCGATCCCAATGCGCTGTTCGACGTGCAGATCAAGCGCATCCACGAATACAAGCGGCAGTTGCTCAACATCATCCATGCCGTGGCGCTCTATGACGAGATCCGCGCCCATCCCGAAAGGGAATGGGTGCCACGCGTCAAGATTTTCGCCGGCAAGGCGGCGCCGAGCTACTGGAATGCCAAGCTGATCATCAAGCTGATCAATGACGTGGCGCGGGTGGTCAACAACGACCCGGCGGTGCGGGGGCTGCTCAAGGTGGTGTTCCTGCCCAACTACAATGTCAGCCTTGCCGAAGTGATCGTGCCGGCGGCGGACCTTTCAGAACAGATCTCGACGGCCGGCATGGAGGCCTCGGGCACCGGCAACATGAAGTTCATGGCCAATGGCGCCCTGACCATCGGCACCATGGATGGCGCCAATGTCGAGATGCACAAGGAAGTGGGGGCCGACAATATCGTCATTTTCGGTCTGACCACCGACCAGGTGGAGGACAAGCGGGCCCGCTCGGAAGTGCCACGCTCGGCCATCGACGCGTCGCCGCGTCTGCGCGAGGCCCTCGACTCCATCGCTTCGGGCGTGTTCTCGCCCGACGATCCGCACCGTTATCGCGACCTGATCGGCGGCCTCTATGACCATGACTGGTTCATGGTGGCGCGCGACTTCGACTCCTATGTCGCGGCGCAGGCGCGGGTCGATGCCATTTGGCAGAACAAGAAGAAGTGGACCGCGATGGCGATCCGCAACACGGCCAGCGTCGGATTCTTTTCGTCCGACCGGACGATACGGCAATATGCCGAAGACATCTGGGGCGTGCCGACGAGCTGAGGCTTGCCGGCCGTGAGATTGCGGGCGCGCAATGTACCCGGCACAGAAACGGGACTGCGCGGAGTTTGTATTGAGGCCTGCCCTGCAAATGAGCGGGCTGACGGGGGAGTGTGGGCGTGAGCGTGAGCAAGGAAATCTGGCAGGCGGACGGACGGGAAATCGAGGCAATCGTGGCCGGGCGCCACAGCAACGCCTTTGCCTTTCTCGGCCTGCATGAAGTGGGGGGACACTGGGTGCTGCGCGCCTTCGTCCCGCACGCGGAATCGCTCAACGCCTATACGCTTGGCGGGATGCCGCTGGGTCACATGATCCCGCGGCACGCGGCGGGCTTCTTCGAAGCCAAGGTGGAGATCACCGAGCGCCAGCCGATCCGCTACGAGGCCAAGAATGCCGGGGGCACTTGGACGGTGTTCGACCCCTATTCCTTCGGTCCGGTGCTGGGGCCGATGGACGACTACTATATCGGCGAAGGCAGCCATCTGCGGCTCTTTGACAAGATGGGCGCCCACGAGATGGAATTCGAGGGCATCCACGGCACGCATTTCGCCGTCTGGGCCCCCAATGCCCAGCGTGTTTCGGTGGTGGGGCCCTGGAACGAGTGGGATGGCCGCCGCCACCCGATGCGCAATCGCAACGGCATCTGGGAAGTGTTCATCCCGGTCTTGGGGACCGGCACGATCTACAAGTACGAGATCGTCGGCCCGAACGGGCAAGTGCTGCCGCTGAAGGCCGACCCGTTCGCGCGGCAGGCCGAGCTGCGCCCGCGCACGGCCTCGGTCGTGCCGGACCCGACGCCCTTTACCTGGACCGACCAGAAATACATGGACGAGCGCGCCTCAAAGGATTGGCGGCGCACGCCCATGTCGATCTACGAAGTGCATCTGGGATCATGGCGCCGCCGCCCCGATGGCAGCTTCATGAGCTATGACCAGCTCGCCGAGCAGCTGGTGCCCTATGCGGCTGACATGGGTTATACCCATCTCGAATTCCTGCCGGTCTCGGAGCATCCCTTCGATCCGAGCTGGGGCTATCAGC
The DNA here is from genome assembly GCA_946480655.1 of uncultured Devosia sp. The sequence goes on from CAMLKN010000128.1 coordinate 4,620, forward strand.
CGACGGGCCTCTTTGCCCCCACCGCGCGCTTCGGCGATCCGGCGGGATTTGCGCGACTGGTCAATGCGGCGCATGAGGCGGGCCTCGGCATCATCCTCGACTGGGTGCCGGCGCATTTCCCGACGGATGAGTTCGGGCTCAGCCATTTCGACGGCACGGCGCTCTATGAGCATGAGGACCCGCGCCAGGGGTTCCACCCGGACTGGAACACGGCGATCTACAATTTCGGGCGCAAGGAGGTTTCGGCCTTCCTCACCAATAATGCGCTGTTCTGGTTCGACCAGTTCCATGTGGACGGGCTGCGCGTCGATGCGGTGGCCTCGATGCTCTACCTCGACTATTCGCGCCAGCCGGGCGAATGGGTGCCCAACAAGCATGGCGGCAATCAGAACCTGGAGGCCGTCGCCTTCCTGCAACGGGTCAATGCCGAAGTGTACCGGCAGTTTCCCGGTGCCTTCATGATTGCCGAGGAATCCACGGCCTGGCCGGGTGTCAGCGCGCCGACCTTTGCCGGCGGGCTGGGCTTCGGGTTCAAGTGGAACATGGGCTTCATGAACGACACGCTGCGCTTCATGAGCCGCCAGCCGATCCATCGGCGCTTCCACCACAACGACATGACCTTCGGGCTCATGTATGCGTTCAGCGAGAATTTCGTGCTGCCGCTCAGCCATGACGAAGTGGTGCATGGCAAGGGTGCGCTGCTCTCGAAAATGCCGGGCGACGACTGGCAGCAATTCGCCAATCTGCGCGCTTATCTGGCCTTCATGTGGGGTCATCCGGGCAAGAAGCTCTTGTTCATGGGCCAGGAGTTTGCGCAGCGCGAGGAGTGGAGCGAGAGCAAGTCGCTCGACTGGTGGCTGCTGGACTCGCCGCCGCACGAGGGCATGCGGCGCCTCGTCGCCGATCTCAATGCCGCCTATCGCAGCCTGCCGGCGCTGCATGAGCGCGACTGCGAGCCGGAAGGCTTTGAATGGATCATCGGCAATGATCATTCCAATTCGGTGCTGGCCTGGATCCGCAAGGCGCCGGATGCCGATCCGGTGCTGGTCATCTCCAATTTCACGCCGGTGCCGCGCAGCGGCTACAAGGTGCCATTGCCCAAGGCCGGGCGCTGGGTCGAGCGGATCAATACCGATGCCGGATGGTATTCGGGCGGGAATACGGGAAATCAGGGTGGTGTCGTGGCCAAGGCTGTTGAGGGGCAGCACTGGCCGGCCGAGGCGGAGGTTTTCCTGCCGCCGCTGGCGACACTTTTCCTAAAATACGAGCCGGACTGAGTGGCTCATCGTGGGGCATGATCCTTCCGGATCGTGCTCGTGAGGGACAAGACCCGGGTCAATCCGGGCATATGCGGAGGGAAATAGAATGGCAGACTATCGAGTACCATCGCCGCTGGCGCGCGAGGCCATGGCCTATGTGCTGGCCGGTGGGCGCGGCACGCGCCTGATGGAACTGACCGACCGGCGTGCCAAGCCGGCGGTGTATTTCGGCGGCAAGGCGCGCATCATCGACTTCGCGCTGTCCAATGCCATCAATTCGGGCATTCGTCGCATTTCTGTGGCGACGCAATACCAGGCGCATAGCCTCATTCGCCACCTGTCGCGCGGCTGGAACTTCCTCCGGCAGGAGCGCAACGAAAGCTTCGACGTGCTGCCTGCCAGCCAGCGCGTGGCCGAGGACATGTGGTATGCCGGCACGGCGGACGCCGTGTACCAGAACATGGACATCATCGAGGATTACGGCGCGCGCTACATCGTCATCCTGGCGGGCGACCACATCTACAAGATGGACTATGAAATCATGCTCCGCCAGCACGTGGATACGGGCGCGGACGTGACCATCGGGTGTCTGGAAGTGCCGCGCATGGAAGCCACCGGCTTCGGCGTGATGCATGTGGACGGGCGCGACCGGGTGGTCGATTTCGTCGAAAAGCCCAAGGATCCGCCCGGCATTCCGGAACAGCCGGACATGGCCCTGGCTTCGA
>CAMLKN010000129.1 GCA_946480655.1 uncultured Devosia sp.
TGCCGCTGGAGAGGGCCGAGGGGTTCAGCTTCTCCCGCCTTGTGCAATCCCTGCGCACTTCGATCGGTAACCGCATCGACACAGTTCTTGCGGGTGATACCGCGGCCATAGCCAAGGCCATGGTGGTTGGCGACCAGAGCGCGATCTCTGACGATATCCGTGACGTGATGGCCGCGGCGGGCCTGGCCCACATCTATTCGATTTCGGGGTTACACTTGTCCATCGTCGCTGGTGGCATCTACTGGCTGCTCCGCCTGGCGCTGGCCTCTCTCCCCGGCCTTGTTGCCTGGCCGGTCAAGAAGATTGCTGCCCTCACCGGCATCGTCGCCGCCTTTCTCTATCTTCTCCTCGCCGGCGGGCTCGACAATGTTCCTGCCTTCCGTTCCACCATCATGCTTGCGCTTGTGTTCGGCGCGGTCCTGGCTGGCCGGCAGGCGCTCACCATGCGCAATGTGGCAATTGCGGCCATCGTTATCATCCTCATTGATCCGGCCAGTGTCTTCCGCCCGAGCTTCCAGCTTTCCTTTGCGGCGGTGGTCGGGTTGATCGGCATATTCGAACTGCCACGTCCAATGCCACGCCCGGGCGCGAGCTCCCTGCGGCGCATCGGCAATGTCGTCCTGGCAACGGCCTGGACGAGCCTGGTGGCCGGTCTCGCCACCCTGTTGTTCTCGGCCTATCATTTCCAGCAGACGGCACCCTTGGGTGTGCTGGGCAATGTGCTGGCACTGCCCTTTGTCAGCCTCGTGATCATGCCATTCGGCGTGCTGTCCGTGCTTGCCATGCCGCTGGGCATGGATATGCCCTTCATCCTCACGATGGGTTGGGGCATTGACCGGATGGTCGACGTTGCTGTTCTGGTCGCCGGTTGGAGCCAGGGCTGGACCGGCAATCCGCTCCTTGCGGAATGGACCCTCTTGCTCGGCCTGGGGGCGCTGGCCTGGTTTGCCTTCCTGGAAAATCACTGGCGGCTGGTCATGCCGATTGCCATGGGCACGGTCATCCTGGTCTTCGGCTTCGTCCCAAGGCCCGACATCCTTATTGCTGACACGACGCAGGCAGTCGCCATACGCGACGGCGAGGGCATGGCGCTGGCCAGCGGTCGCACCGGAAGCTTTGCCGTTGATGTTTGGAGCGACCACTACCAGATCGAGATCGCGCCGACCCATCCGGGCGCCCGCTGCGATAGCCTGGGTTGCATCGTGACCACGCCCGACTACAGCATTGCCATCGTAAGCGGCGGCGCCGCCTTTGCGGAGGATTGCGGTCGGCACGATCTCCTCATCGCACGCATCGATCCACCGCAATACTGCAATCCCGCTGGGCGGGTGATCGGTCCAAACGCGCTGGCGTCGGGTGGCGTTCACGCCCTGACCTGGAACGACGGAGCCGGGCGGTTCGAAGTTCGCCCGGCCATCGCGACGACTAGCCGCCCCTGGCGAGTTTCGCCACCGTGACACCGGCCGCGGGAATGTCGGCACCACCCAGGACGTAGCCCACCTCGTCTTGGGCTGGCGTCAAGACCTGGTCGGTTGCGGCATAATTCACATAGACGCGGAAATTGCCGCGCACGCGGCAGCGTACGCCGGCCGGGAGCTCCAGCGTCGGCGTATCTGCCTCCGCAATGAGATAGTCGACGACGCGCTGCATCAGCGCCTTGTTGCCGCTGGCGGCGAGATAGAAGAGCTTGCCCTGCGACAACAGGACCGGCACGCCTTCCGCGTCCTCCATGACAACTTCCGCGGAGCCCTCGACCTTCTCGCGCCATAGCCGTGCCGCGCCGCCGCCCTTGACCGCAACCTCAATGCCCTCGGGCAGGCTGTCGACGCGGGCGACCCGCAGGTCGAGCAGGTTGCCGCCAAGGTCAGGGCCGAGGCGCGGCGGGATGGCGAAATGTCCGGTCTTGGAACCGGAACGCGGCCCGACCAGCAGATAACCCTCGTACTTGGCCACGGCCTCGCGTAGCGCATCAGTCCAGGCCAATAGCGCCGGAATGGCAACAATGTCGTAACCGGTCAGGTCCGCGGTTGTTGGCGGCAGCACATCGACATCCAGCCCCCGCTTTCGGAACGCTGCATAGAGCCCACGCACGTGATTGCCATGACCGAAGCCCTTTGCCTGCGGTTGGATTTCCCAGGCCCATTCGCTTTCGTAGTCGAAGATGAGCGCAATCCTGCCCTTGGCCACAGCACCGTCAAAGCCGAGTTCCCTCAGCTCTCGTGCCACCTGGCTTGCTTCGTCATAGGCCGGCGCCGGTTCGCTGTCGGGCCGCAGAAGGCCGGCATGCATCTGTTCCTGCGCGAAGGGCGCCTGACGCCAACGGAAATAGGAAACGACCTCGGCCCCATGGGCAAAGGCTTCCCAGGCCCAGAGCCGCGCCATGCCGGGCAGGGGGTCGGGATTGGCATCGGCCCAGTTCACCGGACCGGGCTGCTGTTCCATGATCCACCAGCGCCCGTGACCCACCGTGCGATAGAGATCGTGGTGGAAGCCGGCATTGTCCGGATCGCCCTGGCGCAGGTACTGCGCCTTGTGTTCGTCGCTTTCGTCGCTCTTGGCCAGGTGCCCGATGGGATAGGAATCCCAGCTCGCCACGTCGAGGCTTTCCCCCAGCCTGTAGTGGTCGAACTCGCTATATCGGCTCATGAAATTGTGGATGACCGGAAGGTCCGGGCGCTTCTCCTTGAGAATATCGTACTGAACGGCATTGAAGGCCGAAACCTGGTCGGAGGAGTAGCGCCGGAAGTCCAGTTCATGGGCTGGGGCCGCGTCGCAGACAAGCAGGTTCGGGAGCTCGATCTGGTCGAAGCGATTGTATTCCATGGACCAGAACACGTTGCCCCACGCCGTGTTGAGCGCATCGATGGTTCCGTACTTCTGCTCTAGCCAGAGCCGGAACCCTTCCAGCGCTGCCGGCGAATAGGAATAAGTGGTGCCGTGGCAGCCATATTCGTTGTCGGTTTGCCACCCGGCAAGAGACGGGTGATCACCAAGGGCCTCGGCGAGAATGCGCGTGATGCGGGCGCATTCTTCCCGGTAGCCGAGATGGGAGAAGTCATAGTGCCGGCGGGACCCGAACCCCCTGCGCCGCCCGTCGCGGTCAACCGCCAGCATGTCCGGATGCTTGTCGATCATCCAGCGGGGCGGCGTGGCGGTGGGCGTCCCGACGATCACCTTGAGGCCATGCCGCCCCAGCACGTCCATTGCCCGGATCATCCAGTCGAGCTGCAGGTTGCCTGGTGTGGGCTCCAGCCGCGACCAGGCGAATTCGCCGATGCGCACATAGCGGATGCCGACCTCGGCCATCCGGCGGGCGTCAGTTTCCCACCAGTCCTCGGGCCAGTGTTCGGGATAGTAGCAGACGCCGAGGGTGGGGCTGATGGTCATGTTCGTCTCAGATGGTGATCTTGGCTTCCGGCAGGCCGGCAATGTCGAGGTCGATATAGAAGATGCCGCCTGCGACTTTTTCCGCCGCCCTCTGCTCTTCCGACATGTTCTTGTTTGCACTGGTCAGGAACAGGCGTTTGAGATCCTTGCCGCCGAAGGCAGGGCAGGTTACCTGGCTCACCGGCACATCGACGATCCGGTCGATCGTACCGTCGGGCGCGTAGCGGATGACACAGGAACCGCCCCAGCGGGCGTTCCAGAGGTAACCCTGGCTGTCGACAACCGCCCCATCGGGATAACCCGGATGGTCGGCCACATCGGCGAACAGTTCCCACGCGCCGACCGGCATGCCGGTCGCGGGGTCAACCGCACACTTGAGGATCTTCTGGTCCGGTGTGTCGGTCCAGTAGGCGATGCTGCCATCGGGCGAAAAGCACGTCGCATTGGGAATGGCGACGTCGCTGATGATCTTCGTCAGCTTCCCGGCGCGATAATGATAGACCGCTCCCTCCTTGGGCCCCTCGTCCTTCACCATGGTGCCGATCCAGAAGGCGCCGGAAGGATGTACGCGGCTGTCGTTGGTTCGGTTGGCCGGTATGTCGCTTTCGATGTCGACGACGAGACTGGTGTCGCCGCTCCACAGATCAAAGCGCTTGAGGCCGGTTTCTGTGGCCAGGGCCAGCGTGTCGTCGTCGATGATTGCCGCCGCGGCGACGATCTCCTCAAAGTGCCACTTGTTCTCGATCACGCCGTCTGCGTTCGCCGCAAAGAGCGTGCGATTGTTGATGTCGAACCAGAAGAGTTGCTGCCGCCCGGCATGCCAGAACGGGCCCTCGCCAAGGGCGCATTGGCTATCAACCAGAAGCTTCGCGGTCTCGTTCACTTGGCTTCTCCCTTGTCATAAGCGGCAACGGCAAGGCCGGCGCGCTCCGCCACCTGTTCGACGCTCATGCCAGGCTTGAAGATGTAGGTGCCGAGGCCGAACCCCGTGCAGCCCACCGCAAAGAACTCGTGGAAATTGTCCGGATTGGCGCCGCCAACCGCATAGACCGGCATGGAGGGCGGCAGCACCGCCTTCATCGCCTTGATGCCCTTTGCACCAAGGACTTCGGCGGGAAAGAATTTGAGGCCGGTTGCGCCGGCGCGGATGGCTGCAAAGGCGTCAGTAGGCGAGAACACGCCGGGATAGGATTGCAGGCCTAACCGCACTGTCTCAGCGATCACTTCGGGATTGGTATCGGGCGAAACGATGAACGTGCCCCCGGCTCCGGCAACGGCCCGGACATCTTCGGGCGTAAGCACCGTTCCGGCGCCAATCTCGGCGCGATCGGACAAGGCCGCCGCGGCACGCGCGATACTGTCCACTGCATTGGGCGAATTGAGCGGCACTTCGATCAGCGTAATGCCGGCCTCGACCAGTGCGGTGCAGACCGGAATGGCCTCTTCGGGTGTGATGCCGCGAAGGATCGCGATGATATGACGATGGGACAAGGGCAAATCCTCAGGCAAGCGAAGCGCGGGCGGCCTTGAGGCCGGCCAGGACAACTTCGGTGGAATCAACGACACGACCAGTGACGCCGGTCATGGCCAGCACTCTGGCGTAGAGCCCGCAGAGCGCGGAAGAACCGATCAGCGGAACCGGATCGGTGCCGATCTGGTGACGATTGGCGGCAATCTCTGTACCGATCAGCAAGCCCGACAGGTATCCGGCGCACCAGCCGGGTGACCGCCCGGAGAGAAGGGCAGAGGCCCGCACGCGGAACAACTGGCCCAGCAAGGCCTCGGGATGGTCTAGCCCGGCGCGCGCTCCGGCGTCGAAACCAGCCTCGCGCTCCGGCCCGTCGAGGTCGCCGCCAAGAGAGTGCCGAAGCACGGAATGGGTCTTCAGCAGCTCGAACATTTCGCCGGTCATGGCGGTCGAGAAGCCCTCGATGCGCGTGCCTACGAGGCGCGCCCATTTCGAATGCGTGCCCGGCATGCAGACGAGGCCGGCATAGCCGGAGATCGTCGTGGAAAGGCCGAGAAGCTGCGTTTCCTCCCCGCGCATGACGTTTTCGGCGGCACCGCGCTGGCAGACCCCCGGGAGGATCGATACATGCAGCCCGGAGCCCGGGACCGTCGGATGCACCGCGCCGCGACCCAAGGCCGCCAGATCCGTTGGCGCGTCGAGATAGGGGGCTTCCATCCAACCCTGGCGCGCGCCCGCCATGCCGCACACGACGACGTCCAATGCTCCCGCCCCGGGGGCGAGCTCGGTCACGATCTCCGTCAGCGCCCCGGGGAACTGGTCGGGCGCAAGCTTTCCCATGCCCTTGTCCGAGCTGGCGGATGCCACAACCGCTCCCGCCGCACCAATGCCCCAGGCGCGCAGATTGGATGTCCCCCAATCGACCGCGATCCATGAAATCGTCCCAGTCAAGTTGCTCTTGCTCCCTGTTTGGCCTGTTCGGCGCGCGACCCTAAAGCCCCGCCCGGTTACTGGCCAGACCGATTCTCTTGGTGACCTGCAATATCGCAAAGCCTTCTTCCGCACCCATCCGCAAGTAAGCTCAATCGGTGCGTCCGGCAGATTTCTGCCACTCTACAGGGTGGCTTTTCCGAATTGTATGATTTTTTGTCGCCAACCCATTCACACCGCGATTGAGCGTGGTAGAAGAACGCTACCAAGGCCCTCACATCCGCGCCCTGGCGGATAAGCAAGGAACAGGCACATGACTGCAAACTCTGGCGGCTCCGCCGGCCGCAAACTGCGCTCGCGCGCGTGGTTCGACAACCCCGACAATCCGGACATGACCGCGCTCTATCTCGAGCGCTACATGAACTTCGGTGTGTCCCGCGAGGAATTGCAGTCCGACAAGCCCATTATCGGCATCGCCCAGACCGGCTCGGATCTCAGTCCCTGCAATCGCCACCATATGGTCCTGGCCGAGCGCGTGCGCGAAGGCATCCGCGAAGCTGGCGGCATCGCCATCGAATTCCCCGTTCATCCCATCCAGGAAACCGGCAAGCGTCCAACGGCCGGCCTTGACCGCAACCTGGCCTATCTCGGTCTCGTCGAGGTGCTCTACGGCTATCCCCTGGATGGTGTCGTGCTCACCATTGGTTGCGACAAGACCACTCCGGCCATGCTGATGGGCGCCGCCACGGTCAACATTCCGGCGATTGCCCTCTCCGTCGGCCCCATGCTCAATGGCTGGCACAAGGG
>CAMLKN010000130.1 GCA_946480655.1 uncultured Devosia sp.
CCGACCGTATCCGTCACGCCCTTTCCTTCGAACTCATCGGCATCCTGATCGCGACTCCACTGGGCGCGTTCGTGTTCCAGCTGCATGCCGGGGACAGCGCCGTCATCGTCGTGGGCAGTGCCACCGTCGCCATGCTGTGGAACTATGTCTACAACCTTGGCTTCGACCATGCCTTGAAGGCGCTTGGCCGTTCCACCGAGAAGACCCTGGCCCTGCGCATCCTGCACGCGGTCATGTTCGAGATCGGCCTGCTGCTCATGCTGATGCCGCTGATCGCGCTCTATCTGGGCATCACGCTTTGGGAAGCGCTGCTCATGGATTTCGCCTTCGCCCTCTTCTACATGGGCTATGCGCTGGTCTTTAACTGGGCCTATGACCGGGTGTTCCCGCTGCCGGAGTGGCTGGCGGAAAAGGCCTAACCGGGCAAACGAGCCAAAAGGGTCGCGCTATCAGCCGAAAAGGCTATGGCGCGGTCATTTTCCTGCCCGACCGCAAACCCCAGGCGACGGTGGAGGCGCAGCGAGAGCACATTGTCGCGCCGCACATGGCTCTCGAGCCGGGTGGCGCCAAGGCGCTTTACCAGAGCCGACATTTCCCGGCCGAGCGCGGCAGTGACGGCGGCGTTCCGATGCTCGGGATGAATGGCAAGGCCACCAACGAACCAGGCCTGGTCCGCAAGCGGCCAGAGATAGCCATAGGCGACGAGAAGGCCATCGCGGCGGAGGACGCACCATTCCGAACGCAGGATCGACGTCTCCAGCGCCACACGATGCGCTTGAGGGTCGAGCGGGCCGCCGTCGGGCGAGCGCAGAACCAGCAGGTCGAGCGCCAGAACCTCATCGACCGACGGACGAGCGGTTTCCGCGCTCATTCCGCCGCGTTCTGCTTGCCGGTACCGAACTTGCGCTCGATATAGTCGGCGACCATGACCTTGAACTGGTCGGCCACGTCGGCGCCGCGCAGCGTCGCGACCTTTTCACCATCGACGAAGACCGGCGCTGCCGGGGTTTCACCCGTTCCGGGAAGCGAGATGCCGATATTGGCATGCTTGCTCTCACCCGGCCCGTTGACGATGCAGCCCATCACCGCCACCGACAGCGTCTCGACGCCCGGATAGCGCTCGCGCCATTCGGGCATGGAGGTGTTGAGGTGGTCCTGGATCTCCTTGGCCAGGGTCTGGAACGTCGTCGACGTGGTGCGTCCACAACCCGGACAGGCCGCCACCACCGGCAGGAACTGGCGGAAGCCCATGGTCTGCAGCAGTTCCTGGGCGACCTTGACTTCCGTGGTGCGATCGCCACCCGGCTCGGGGGTGAGCGAAATGCGGATCGTGTCGCCAATGCCCTGCTGCAGGAGAATGCCCAGGGCCGCCGAGGAGGCGACAATGCCCTTCGAGCCCATGCCAGCTTCGGTCAACCCCAGATGCAGTGCATAGTCGCAGCGGGCGGCAAGGTCCTGATAGACGGCGATCAGGTGCTGGACGTCGGAGACCTTTGTCGAAAGCAGGATCTTGTTGCGACCCATGCCCAGCTCTTCGGCACGCGCCGCGGACAGCAGAGCCGACTGGATGATGGCCTCGCGCTGCACGGCCGCGGCAGAAATCGGATTGGGCGACGCGGCGTTTTCGTCCATCAGGCGGGTAAGAAGCTCCTCGTCGAGCGAGCCCCAGTTGACGCCGATGCGGACGGGCTTGTCGTATTTATTGGCGATCTCGATGAGCGTCGCGAACTGCGTGTCCCGCTTGGCCTTGAAGCCGACATTGCCCGGATTGATGCGGTACTTGGCCAGCGCCTCGGCACAGGCCGGATGATCGGTGAGGAGCTTGTGGCCGATATAGTGGAAGTCGCCGACCAGCGGCACGTCATAGCCCATGAAGGCGAGGCGATCGCGGATGATCGGGACAGCGGCCGCCGACTCGTCCCGGTCGACGGTGATGCGCACAATTTCCGAACCGGCGCGGGCCAGCTGCATGACCTGCTTGACCGTCGCGTCGATGTCGGCCGTGTCGGTATTGGTCATGGATTGCACGACCACCGGGGCGCCGCCACCCACCATGACGCCACCCACATTGACACCCACCGACTGCCTGCGCGGCGCTGGACCGGCCATCTTGAACCTCGAAATTCGCTTCCCTCTGGGAAATAGGCCTTCCCTCTACACCTGGCAACCGGACATTGGCGTGACGGAATGCGCCATTTCGTGATCGGGCCGGACTTGAACCTGCACTGCGCAGGACCATTTTAGCTGCATGATGAACATGCTCCTCCCCCGCCTGATCCTGTTCCGCAAGGAAGTCGTGCAGCTCTGGAAGGCATTCTTCTCGCCGCACACGCCGCTCTATTTGAAGGCCGCAACGCTGTTCGCCGCCTTCTACCTGGTCAACCCGATCGACATCCTGCCCGACTTCATCCCGTTCCTGGGTTGGGTCGATGATATCGTGCTGGTGCCCATGATGGTGAGCTGGATCGTCTCGCGTCTGCCGGTGCCGGTCTATGCTGGCAAATACGGCAAGACCGTCGATGGCAAGGCGCGGCGTCTCTAGGCGCCCGCGCCCCGATTTGACTTTCCGGCCCATATGGCCATGATGGCGCCCATGAACACGCTTTCCGCATCATCCTGCCGGTTCCTTACACGCCTCAGCCAGGCAGGCTGATCGCCTGGTGTTGCCACCTGCCCACGGGCAAGCGCGACACCAGGATTGCTGAACACCGTCCCCAAAAGTTCCGACATGCCCGCTCCATGCGCCTTGCGCATGGCGTTTGCGCATGCCTGTCCGAGGCAACTCCCATGACTTTCAAATATTCCGTCACCCTGCCCATCAGCGGCGGCAACAAGCTGCGCCGCTTCCAGGACTGGGCCAACCAGCACCTGCCCGAGTTGAGCTACAGCCTGCCCTACCAGACCCCGATCAAGACCGAGACCATGACGGTCCGCCTCCGATCGCTTGAGGATCGGGCGCGGCTCCTCGACCTCGTTACCCGTTCGCCCCTGGTCTGAGGGCAGGGATATGCAGATATTGCGCTTTTGCCGCTCCTGCAGCGGCCCGCGACCCCGGGCGGCCCGGCGCTGCCCCTGGTGCCACCGATCCTATGCTGCCCCGGCAGCCCGACCCGAGCACCTGTTTGCCAGTTTCGAACTCCGAAACGACCGGCCGGCGGGAGGCAAGACATGACCACGATTTCACTGAGCGAATGGACCCAGTCGCCCGAGATCGTCATGGGCAAGGAGGAGCACAAACGGTTGACCGTCGTTGCCCTCACCAATCTGGGCGAACGGGGGGACAATACCGATTTCCTGCTCTATGAGCTCGATCGCGCCCGCATTGTCCCCGACGCCATGCTGCCCTCCGACGTTGTGCGCATCGGCAGCATGGTGCGCTACCGGCTCATGCCGGGGCTCGAACGCACGGTGAAACTGGTCATGCCAGATGGCGCGGCCGCCGAGCCGGATGGCTACCGCCTCTCCGTCACCTCCGATCACGGGGCGGCCCTGATCGGCACGCGGCCCGGCCACGTCATGGTCTGGGTCAGCCCCGAGGGCACGATGCAGCGCCTCGAGGTGATCAAGGTGGCCAACAGTGGCAACCGACCTGATCCCGGGCATGATCCAGGCCCGCAGGCGGCCTGAAAATGGAAAGGCCCGGATTGCTCCGGGCCTTTTGCTATTCCAGCCGGACCAGGAGGTCCTTGGCGTCGATCTGGTCGCCTGGCTTGATGAGGAGTTCGACCACCACGCCATCGACTTCGGCATGGATCGCTGTTTCCATCTTCATGGCTTCGATCGAGCACAGCACATCGCCGGCCGTGACCTTCTGGCCTTCCTTGACGGCAAGCGTCGAGATGACGCCCGGCATGGGCGCACCGACCTGCTTGGGGTCGCCCGCAGCGGCCTTGGCGCGGACCTTGACCTCGCCGGCCTTGAGCCGATCGGGCACCACGATGGTGCGCGGCTGGCCGTTGAGATCGAAGAAGACGCGGACCTCGCCCTTTTCATTGGTCGGGGCGCGACCCTGATAGGTGATGACCAGGGTCTTGCCCTTTTCGATATCGACGAGGAGCTCGTCGCCCTCGTTGAGGCCGTAGAAATAGACCGGCGTAGGCAGGACTTCGGTCGGACCGTAGCGATCCTGGGTCTTTTCGAAATCGGTATAGACCTTGGGATACATGAGATAGGAGGCCAGCCGGAAATCGTCGATGGGCATGCCCACTTCGTCGCTGATCTTCTTGCGCTCGGCCTCCAGATCGATGGGCTTCAAATAGGAACCGGGACGCTCGGTGAGCGGCGCCTTGCCCTTGAGTACCTTCTTTTGCAGCGCTTCGGGGAAGCCGCCCGGCGGCTGGCCGAGATCGCCGGCAAAGAAGCCGACGACTGAATCGGGGAAGGCAATGTCCTTGTCCGGGTTCTCGACATCGGCGCGCGTAATGCCGGCCGAAACCATGGCCAGCGCCATGTCGCCCACCACCTTGGACGAGGGCGTCACCTTGACGATATCGCCGAACATCTGGTTGACGTCGGCATAGGTCTGGGCGACCTCGTGCCAGCGCGTCTCCAGCCCCAGCGAACGGGCCTGTTCCTTGAGATTGGTGAACTGACCGCCCGGCATTTCGTGGAGATAGACTTCCGAAGCGCCGCCTTTGAGATCGCTCTCGAAGGCCCGATACTGGGTGCGCACGGCTTCCCAGTAGAAGGAAATCTGCCGGATTGCCTTGGCATCGAGGCCGGGATCGCGATCGGTATCGGCCATGGCGGCGACCAGCGAACCGAGGGTCGGCTGCGACGTCGTGCCCGAGAGCGCGTCCATGGCCGCATCCACCGCATCGACACCCGCATCCACGGCGGCGAGCACCGTGGCCGAGGCCGCGCCCGACGTATCGTGGGTGTGGAGGTGGATGGGCAGGCCGATTTCCTGCTTGAGCGTCGAGATGAGTTTTCTGGCTGCGGCAGGCTTCATCAGCCCCGCCATGTCCTTGAGGCCCAGCACATGGGCGCCGGCCGCTTCCAGTTCCCGGGCCAGGGCAACATAGTATTTGAGGTCATACTTGGCCCGGTCGGGGTCCAGCATGTCGCCGGTATAGCAGACGACGCCTTCGCAGACCTTGTTGGCCTCGATGACCGCGTCCATCGAGACGCGCATGTTCTCGACCCAGTTGAGGCAGTCGAAGACGCGGAAGATGTCGACGCCACCCTTGGCGGCCTGGGCCACGAAGAATTTGACGACATTGTCCGGGTAGTTCGTATAGCCCACGCCATTGGAGCCGCGCAGCAGCATCTGGGTGAGGATGTTGGGCGCGCCGGCCCGCACCTTGGCGAGGCGCTCCCACGGATCCTCGTTGAGGAAGCGCATGGAGACGTCGAAGGTCGCCCCGCCCCAGCATTCGAGGCTGAAAAGGTTCGGCAGGCCGCGCGAATAGGCCTGGGCAATGCGGGTGATGTCAAAGCTGCGCATGCGCGTCGCCAGCAGCGACTGGTGCGCGTCGCGCATCGTCGTATCGGTGAAGAGAACCCGCTTCTGGTCCTTCATCCACTTGGCGAGCCCAGCCGGACCATCGCGATCAAGGATCTGGCGGCTGCCTTCCACCACCGCGAGCGGCGGAAATTCCGGCACGATCGGCGCCGCGGCATCGGCCGGCGGGCGCGGGCGATCGCGCACTTCCGGATGCCCGTTCACGGTCACGTCGGCGATATAGCTCAGGAGCTTGGTCGCCCGGTCCTTGCGCGGCTTGAAGTTGAAGAGGTCCGGCGTCGTGTCGATGAAGCGCGTCGTGTAGCGATTCTGAAGAAAATCGGGGTGCGTGATGATGTTTTCGAGGAAGGCGAGATTGGTGGCAACGCCACGGATGCGGAACTCGCGCAGGGCACGATGCATCCTGGCAATGGCCTCGTCGGCCGTGGGCGCCCAGCAGGTGACCTTTTCGAGGAGCGGATCGTAGTAGCGGGTAATGACCGCGCCCGAATAGGCGGTACCGCCATCGAGGCGCACGCCAAAGCCGGTGGCACCGCGATAGGCGGTGATGCGGCCATAATCGGGAATGAAGTTCTGTTCAGGGTCTTCGGTAGTGACGCGGCACTGGATGGCATTGCCGTTGAGGCGGATGTTCTCCTGCAGCGGCACGCCGGACTCGGGCGTCCCGATGACGGCACCGTCGAGCAGGTGGATCTGCGCCTTGACGATGTCGATGCCGGTCACCTCTTCGGTGACAGTATGCTCGACCTGGATGCGCGGGTTCACTTCGATGAAGTAGAACTTGTCGGTATCGGCATCCATGAGGAATTCGACCGTGCCGGCGCCGCGATAGTTGGCGGCCTTGCCCAGGCGCACGGCGGCATCGGTCAGCTCCTTGCGGACGGCCTCCGAGAGGTAGGGCGCAGGCGCACGCTCGACCACCTTCTGGTTGCGACGCTGCACCGAGCAATCGCGCTCGAACAGATGCACCAGATTGCCGTGATCGTCGCCGATCAGTTGCACCTCGACATGGCGGGCACGCTCGATCAGCTTTTCGAGATACATCTCGTCCTTGCCGAAGGCGGCCTTGGCCTCGCGCTTG
>CAMLKN010000131.1 GCA_946480655.1 uncultured Devosia sp.
GGCGCCTCCGCGACCACATCACCCGCGGCGCCCTCGACATGTCGGCCCTGCGCGCCGTCGTCCTCGACGAGGCCGACGAAATGCTCGACCTCGGCTTCCGTGAAGACCTCGAATTCATCCTCGCCGCCGCGCCCGAGGATCGCCGGACCCTGCTGTTCTCGGCCACCGTCCCGCGCCCCATCGCCGAACTGGCCAAGACCTTCCAGAACGACGCCCTGCGCATCACCGCCACCAGTTCCGGCGAGCAGCATGCCGATATCGACTACAAGCTCATGGTCGTGCCCGCCGACCAGCGCGAGAATGCCGTCATCAACACGCTCCTCTGGTACGAGAGCACCAATACCATCGTCTTCGCCTCGACCCGCGAGGCGGTGAAGCACCTCTCGGCCCGGCTTCACAATCGCGGCTTCGACGTCGTCACCCTCTCGGGCGAACTCACCCAGGCCGAGCGCACCAATGCCCTCCAGGCCATGCGCGATGGCCGCGCCCGCATCTGCGTCGCCACCGACGTCGCTGCCCGCGGCATCGACCTTCCCAATCTCGACCTCGTCATCCATGCCGAACTGCCCATGAATGCCGAGACGCTCCTGCACCGCTCGGGCCGCACCGGCCGCGCCGGCCGCAAGGGCACCTGCGTCGTCATCTCGCCGACCCATCGCAAGCGCGTCGCGCAGTCCATCCTGCGGACCGCCAAGATCGACGCCCAGATGCTGGCGCCCCCCACCGCGGCCGAAATCGATGCGCGCTACATCGAGACCGTTCTCACCAGTTCGCTTCTCAGTGACCCAATCACCGATGAGGAGGCGCCTAACGTTAGCAGCCTGCTAGCAAATTGGTCCCCCGAGGCGCTCGCCGCCGCCTACCTGCGCATGCAGATGCAGGCTCGCGCCGTCCCCGAGGACATCAATGTCCCGGTCTTCGACGAACCCCGCGAACCCCGCACCCGCGAGGCTTTTGCCGGTGGCTCCTGGTTCAAGGTCAATCTCGGCCGCAAGCAGCGCGCGGAGCCGCGCTGGCTCCTGCCGATGATCTGCAAGGCCGGTGGTGTCACCAAGCAAGGCATTGGTTCCATTCGCATTTTCGACACCGAAACCATCTTCGAGGTCGCCGCCGACAAGGTCGACAGCTTCCTCAGGAATGTCGGAACCAACGGCACCGGCGAGAAGGGCGTCCACATCAACGCCGTCGAAGGTCCCGGAGAACGCCCGGAGCGCCCGATCTCCAAGCGCCGCCCGCCCGGCCCGCCGGAAAAGTACGACCCGATGAAGCCCCGGCCAGAAAAAGCCGATAGAAAACAACGCTATGGCAAGCCTAAGTCAGATGACTTCGAGGCATTCATGGAGACCCCGCGACCCCCGCGCGAGGCCAAGCCGGCAAAGGACAAGACCTTCGCCAAGGACAAGGGCAAGCCCAAATGGGCCAAGCCCGCCGAAGTCGGGGAACGCCCTGCCAAGAAGGCCAAGTCCAAGGATCACAAGAAGAATCGCGCGTCCGAGTGATCAGGTGAGGGCCGGTTTCGGCCGGCCCAAACGTTCCAGGTTGCCAAACGCCATGATGGCGGCGCCCACCACCGAAAGCGCCGCTGCAACCGCCAGCGCCAGCCGGTAATTGCCACCCGAAGCAAGCACGCCGAACCCGGCTGCACCCAGCAAATTGGCCGCGATCGCGACGATATCCATGAGCGACGTCGAAAGCCCGATCCGGCCCTTGATGGCGTCCTGGACATAGGGAATGTTGACGCTCATCAGCGCGGCTGTTCCCAGACCATTGAGCAGCAAGAGCCCGTAAAGCATTGTCATGCTTGTCAAAATGCTGGTCAGTCCGATGAACACGGCCATCACCAGCCCCGCCGCCGCCAGGATGGTTTCCTTGCTCAGCCGCGTCGTCAGCCAGGCCAGCAGCAGCATGCAGGGCGCTTCCACGGCGGCCGTGATCCCGGCATAGAAGCCCACATCGGTCACCGTTCCACCCAGGTCGCTGACGATGAAGAGCGAGACTGCCAATGTGAGGAGCCGCATGGCCCCGACCATGACGATCAGCCCGGCAAGGCCTGCCAGCACACCCGGACGAAGCTCGAATACAGATAGCAGCGATGCCCCCTCGGCCCGCACCGGCACGGGCATTTGCACCGCGGTCCTGCGGTCCGTCATGAGCAGGGCGAAAATGCCGGCCATGGCGGCGTAGCTCAGCGCCGAAGCCAGATAGATATCAAAGATGCTGAACGCGGCAGCGACCCAGCCGGCCAGTGGCGGCACAATGATCCAGGCCAGCGTAAACACAGTCCGCAGGCTCGTGACCATGAAGTCCGCCCGGTCCGGGCGGTGCCTGAGATAGAAAACGCGGACATAGCCGAAGCTCTGCCCATAGCAGGCTCCGGCCAGCGGCATGATCAGCCCCATGGCGATGGCAAAGCTCACTTGCGAGGGGAAGAGATAGATAAGCCCATGCGCGAGGATGCCCGCCAGCGCCGTGATCAGCACCAGGATGCGGCGGTCCGGCAGCTTGTCGGAGAGATAGCCCAGACCAAGCGAGACAAAGGTGCCGCATATGGCGCCCGTGCTCATCACCGCCGCGAAGAACCCCGGCGCCATTCCTAGCGTGTCCACACCCACCAGCGAGGCATAGGGCATGGTGGCGGCATAGGTGACGCCGGAAAAGAACATGCTGGTACCCAGCAAGGTCGTCACGGGTAGGCGCGCCTCTGTCATCTCGATCCCCCTCCGACGAGGGTCGACTGCTACAGCCGAGGCTCAACTCTGTCTAATCAATCGTTTTCATAGCCCCCATCACGCGATTTTCTGGCCTGGGCGAGCATCCCCGGACAGCCCGGCCGAGCTTGCCTTTGCGTCAGCATCGCTGCTGTGATTGCCCTCGCGCCGGACGTAAAACAAAAGCTCCGCGTCGGGTCGCGTGGGCGGCCCGGGCGGTCAACATGGGAGGCCCTGAATGACGGCCTATAATATCGTGCGTATGCGGGTGAAACCCGGCTATGAAGACGCGTTTATTGCCCATCACGACGCCATGCTGAAATCGGCAGGCGATGAGTTCAAGGCCGCCGGCATGCACCGCTTCAGCCTGGTCAAGACCGGCGAGCGCGACTACTGCGTGCTGGGCGAATGGGATGATTACGACAGCATCGTCAAGGCGCGACCCGCCATGATCCGCTCGCTCGACGGCATGCGCTCGATGCTCGAGGACCTTGGCGGCGACCTCGGCGTTACTGACCCGGTATCGGGCGAGGCGACCGCCGAGTATGATGTGAGGGCGACCAAGCACTAGCCGCAAAGGCATCATCGGCGCCACTATCCCAACTGCCCGCGGAACGATACCGAGGGCAGTCGACTGCCTGCTGCGCCTGCGAGGCTATTTCCGGGTCTTCGGCTCTGGAGCCGCTGCCTGCGTGACGGCATTGGCCATGCCGTCCAGCGTTCCACCGGAAATGCCCAATTCGCTCATCAGCGCGTCGATCAGCGGGGCCTGGCTGCGATAGCGCAGGGCCGCCGCGACTGCCTGGTCAGCCAGCCCGCCATTGGCCGCGACGGTCTCGCCATTGGTGCCGGCCGCACCGTTCCCGTTCAGCCCATCGACATGCAGGATCTTGATGCCGTCGATATTCTGCATCGGCTTGACGCTTTCGGCGATGATCTGGGGCAGGGCCTCGATCAGCTTGATCCGCACCTGCATGGCGATCTGCTCGGGCGAGAGGGTATTGCTGGCCTCGTTCACCGAGCGCTTGCCTTCCGCCTCCACCTTGTAGGTAGCCGCGAGCGCGTCGGCCCGCAGCTTTTCCGAATCGGCCAGACCCTTGGCGCTGACGCGGGCCTTTTCGGCCTCCGCCTCGGCCGCGATCCTGAGGGCCGCGGCACGGTCCGCTGCCGCCGCCTTTTCCGCCTCGGCCGCCACGGTGATGCTGATGGCCTGCTGCTCGGCGGCCTTGCGGGCCTCGATCAGCTGGATGGCCTTTTCACGTTCGGCGATGGCTGTCTGGCGGGATGTCGCCACTTCTTCCGCGGCCTTGGCCGCCACGGCGCGGGCCTCGTCGGCGGCCGCGTCTGCCTGAGACTTTTCCTTGCTCTTCAAGGACACCGCAATGTCGCGGGCCTGCTCGGCCAGGGCGATCTGCTTGGCCTTTTCCACGGCCGCCGCTTCCACCGCCAGGGCGGTGGCGATCTCCCTTTCCTTGACCACCTGGCCGGAAGAGATGTCCGCCTCGCGGATCTTCTGCTGGGCAACGATCTTGGCCTGCTCGGCCTCGCGCTCGCGGTCCGCCTGTTGCTGGGCGATCAGGGCTGCCTGCTCGGCCATGCGGATCTGGATTTCGCGCTCCTGCTCGAGCCGGGCAAATTCCTTGTCGCGGGCGATCTGGTATTTCTGCGCTTCGGCCTCCAGGTTCTTGCGCTCGATCAGCACCTGGGTTTCCTGCTCGATATCGTTGCGCGTCTTGCGGCGCTCCTCGATGGCCTGGGTCAGCTTGGTCAGGCCCTCGGCGTCGAAGGCATTGTCCGGGTTGAAGAATTCGCGATTGGTCTGGTCGAGACCGGTGAGGGACACCGATTCCAGCTCCAGCCCGTTCTTGAGAATGTCCTCGGAAACCGCCGCCTGCACCTTCTGCACGAAGTTGACGCGCTGCTCGTGCAGCTCCTCCATTGCCATTTCGGCGGCAACCGCGCGAAGCGCGTCGACGAACTTGCCTTCCACCAGTTCCTTGAGCGCTGAAGGCTCCATGGTGCGACGGCCCAGCGTCTGCGCGGCATTGGCGATGGATTCAACCACCGGCTGCACCCGCACGTAGAATTCGGCCTGCACGTCGACGCGCATCCGGTCCTTGGTGATCAGGGCCTGGTCATTGGCGCGCCGGACTTCGAGGCGCAGCGTGTTCATGTTGACCGGGATTTGCTCGTGCAGCACCGGAAACACCAGCGCGCCGCCATTCATGATCACCTTCTGCCCGCCAAAGCCGGTGCGCACGAAGCTCACCTCCTTGGAGGAGCGGCGATAGAGCCGGGATACAACAAGCCCGATGGCGAAGAGCGCCACGAGGATGATGACGACAAGGATAAGAATGTCGAACAGGGATTGGGACACGGCGTAAGTCTCCTCGTTTCTCGGGGCGGCTTCAGTTGTCGATTGCGTCTGGTCGGGAAGGCCAGGCGACGGATCTGCAGGAAGAACTGGCGGTGGCTGCGCCAGGGGCGTTTGAGTGTCTGGCGGTGCCTGGCCGGAGGGCGGGTCTTTTGTCTTGGCCATCAGTCCACCGGCTTAAGGCGGATGATGGCGTGGTAGACGGGACCCTTCTGGCGGATGAGCACTACTTCCGAGCCCTCGGCCAGGACAAGGTGAGCGTCTTCCGGCTCCACCAGCACATAGTGGGTCTTGCCGTGAATGTCGGTCAGCTTGGCTTCGGCAGGCTGGCCAGGCGTGGCCGTTCCGCGGAAGACCGTCGCCACGCGGCCGATGAATTCGGACGTGCTGACGGCCTCCGTCTGTTCGCGCGGCATGAGGCGCCCAAGCCAATGCCCCACATGATGCATCGAGAACAGTGTCGCAATGGCGGCGGGTACGCTGGCAATGCCGGGTTGCAGGGCAAAGCCGAAGGTGCGGACCATCACTTCCTGGATGATGAAACCCGACAGGCCAAAACTGGTCGTCGCCAGGATGATGACGACAAGCGCCGGCAGGCGGCCGAAGGATAGCCAGCCCAGCAGTTGGCTCAGCGCCGGCAAATCCACGTCAGTAGCATCCGTCTGCAGGTCGGGCAGGACGCTATCCACCGCCTCGCTCGCGCTCAGGCCAGCAAGAAGAGTGGCCACTTCGATCAGGGCAATGGCAAAGGTCAGGCCCAGTGCCACGGCAAACGGCACGGTCTCGGCGGTAAACAGGTCCATGTGATTCAATCCCCCAGCCCTGTTCGACAGCAAAAGCTGCGACCCGCCCGGTCAAATATTGTTGTGACCAGCTGTCCGGTCAAGCGGCATCGCGCGAGCATTCGGTGCCGGGGATACCATGGCGAAAAGTATCAGCGCTGCCAGCAACTTACAGGCAGGATTGGATTCTGGGGTGCTGAAACTTGAATCATTTTGGCAGGCAGTTGAATCAAACTGCGAAGTGGCAGCGCTGCAACACGGCGCGTTCCTCATTGCCGGCGCCGCACTTATGGCAGAATTGTGAATGGCCAAATCAGCATCTTTGCGTAACCTCGTCGCAAATCACTGCCGTTTCTGCGTCACCGGCCCCGCATCTTTGGAGAATGACAGCGTGCCTTTGCGTTGGCAGGAAGTGGCTTTGCCACTCATGACGATCACCATCCTCATCCTTCTCAAATACATACCGGCCACCGCGCATCTGCCGCTTTCGCGCGCAGCGGGCGTGGTCGCTTTCGGCTACGCGGCCTTCTTGGCGCTGCGGCTGCTGCAGCCGGAGGACGCCATGATGGTAGACGGGGGCTGGGCCGAACTTCGGCCGTCCATGGTTGAGTACTTCGCCTGCTATGGCGCCGCGGCCCTCGC
>CAMLKN010000132.1 GCA_946480655.1 uncultured Devosia sp.
GCCGGCATGGCCGCCGAAGACCCGCTCTGGCCCATGCCGCTCTGGCACAATTACGATTCCCAGATGTCCTCGAAAATCGCTGACGTGAACAATGCCGGCTCGGGCGGTTATGCCGGGTCGGTTACGGCCGCCCTGTTCCTCAAGCGCTTCGTCAAGCATGCCGGCGCCTGGGTGCACCTCGACATCTTTGGCTGGGCCCCTGAGGCCCGTCCGGGGCGCCCGGTCGGTGCGACCGACCAGGGCATCCGTGCTGTCTATGGTTACCTGCGCCAGCGCTACCCGCGCTGAGGCCCGCGCCGCGGCTCAGTAGCCGCGGCTGCGGTCGACCACATTGGGCAGGGCTGCGCCGGCTTCGTGGTCCCTCAGCACCCGCGAGAAATACGCCACGCCGCTCTCTTCGTTCGAGATCGCGGCAATATGGGGCGTGATGTAGCAATTGGGCTCGGCCCAGAGCGGGCTGTCCTGCGGCAGGGGTTCGGTTTCGAACACATCGAGGCTCGCCGCGCCCAGCGTGCCGTCTCGAAGTGCCGCGACGATATCGGCCTCCTTCTGGTGCCCGCCCCGTGCCGCATTGACGATCACTGGCCCGCCGGCCAGCCTGTCGCGCCGCAGCTTGGCAAAGGTGTCGCGATTGAGAATGCCGGTCGTTTCTGGTGTCAGCGGCAACAGGTTCACCAGGATATCGGTGCCCGAGAGAAACGCGTCGAACTCGGCATCGCCCGAAAACCCTTTCACGCCTCCTATGGACTTGGGTGTGCGGCTCCAGCTTCTGAGGTCAAAGCCGAGTGGCCTGAGGCGCTTGACCGCATCCTGTCCGAGCACGCCCATGCCCATGATGCCCACCGTCGTCTCGCCGGCTGCCGGAGGATAGTACTGGCTCCAGCGACGGGCCTTCTGGTCGTCGCGGAAACGGCTGAACTGGCGGTGATGCATGGTGACGTGCGCCACGACATAGTCGCTCATGCGCTGGCTGAGATCGTCGTCGACGAAGCGCACTATGGGCGCGTCAGGCAGCTTGGGATGCTTTAGCAGCGCATCGACCCCGGCGCCCAGCGACAAGACGGCCTTGAGATTGGTGAGCCCGTCAAACGCATCCGGCTTGGGTTTCCAGACGAAAATGTAGCGGATGTCAGCCGGATCAAACTTGTCGCCGCGCCGCACCACGGGGTAGGGCGCCAGCGCTGCGGCAAAGGCGCCGGCCCAGCTGGCTTCATCGACGTCGGATAGATGCAGCAGCAGCATGCGAGGGTCTCCTCCAAGAAAAAGGCCGCACCCGATGGCGCGGCCCGAAAATTTCGCGATGCGCCCCTTCGCGGCCTTACTGGCTGGTGGCCGGTTCGGTCGCGGCCGGTTCTGCTGGCGTCGTTTCCTGCACCGGGGTGCCTTCCACGGGCGTTTCTTCCGCAGTGGTGGTCGGGGTTTCGACCGCAGCCTCAGGTGCCGTCGGCTCTGTGGTTTCCGCCGCAGGAGCCGTCACTTCTTCGCCGGCAGCCGGGGCGGCTTCTTCGGTGGCCTCTGCTTCGGCGGCCGGGGCCTCCTCGGCGACCGGGAACGGCACCGGGCTGCCCGAGAGCGTCTGCAGGTAAGCCAGGATATCGGCGCGCTCTTCAGGCGAGCGGACACCGGGGAAGTTCATCTTGGTGCCCGGGGCGTAGCCCTTGGGATTGGTCAGGAAAGCGTCGAGATTCTCATAGCTCCAGACCTGGCCCTCGGCCTTCTGCTGCAGCAGGATATCGGAATAGGCAAAGCCTTCCATATGGGCCTTGGAGGCGCCGACAATGCCGTAGAGGTTCGGACCCTGCTTGGCCGCTTCGCCTTCGGCAAAGGTGTGGCAGCCCTGGCATTTGCGGACCGCGGACGCGCCGCGATCAACGCTGGCGCTGGCCAGCAGCACCCCAAGCGGAACCGCAGGAGCCTCCTCGACAGCTCCACCACCCTCGGCGACTTCCGGTTCCGGCAGCGCATAGCCCGGTCCACGATTTTCGATCGGATGGTAGATGGCTTCGGCAAGAAAGCCCACGCCCATGACGAACAACAGGGTGCCGAGCACGGCGCCGATGATCTTGTTTAGCTCAAACGAATCCATTTGGTCTCTCTGCCGGTCCATCCCCGTGGACATTGATCCGAACCAGCCCAACTTTAGATGCCCAATAGGGAATCCGCCTCAACCGGCCGGTTCGACGCGCGCGGAAGATAGTATCAAGACCCCTTCCGGCGCAACAGGCCAAAGCCGACAGGTCCCCGGCAAATCGTCGCGGCGGGACGAAATGTGCCGGGAAGACTGCCGCTGCCAGGGTCTGGCAACGGGAGGGGGCTCCCAGCGGACGACCCGCCTTGCTCTCCTTACGCAGATTGACTCTCCCCGATGCCCGCGCCACAACCCCGCTGCTTTTCGTTTCCATGGATCCACTGATGACCAAGAAAATCGCTTTCCAGGGTGAACCCGGCGCCTTCAGCCATGCTGCGTCCGCCAACTTCTTTCCTGGCGAGGAATTTCTGGGCTGCGTGACCTTCGAGGAAACTCTCAACGCCGTGCAGACCGGCAAGGCCGACTATGCCGTCGTGCCGGTCGAGAACTCGCTCTACGGGCGTATTACCGACATTCACCACCTGCTGCCCGAAAGCGGCCTCCACATAATCGGGGAGACCTACCTGCGCGTGGAGATGACCTTGCTCGGCGTGCCCGGTGCGCGTCTCGAGGACATCAAGGCGGTGCAGTCGCTTTCGGTGGCGCTCGGCCAGTGCCGCAAATTCATCTCGGCCCATGGCTTCCGGACGATCAACGCTGTCGATACTGCCGGCTCGGCCCGCGAAATCGCCCAGAAGGCCGACAAGTCCGTCGCCGCCATCGCCTCGCGCTTTGCCGGCGAGATCTACGGCCTCGACGTTCTGGCCGAGAATATCGAGGACGCCGACCACAACACGACGCGCTTCCTCGTGCTCTCGCCCACCGAGAAACTGGCGCCCAACAAAGGGAAGGTGAAAACCACCTTTGTCTTCCGCGTCCGCAACGTCCCTGCGGCCCTCTACAAGGCCATGGGGGGCTTTGCCACCAATTCCATCAACATGACCAAGCTCGAGAGCTACATGGTCGGCGGCGCCTTTACCGCCACCCAGTTCTATGCCGACATCGAAGGTCATCCCGAAGACATTGGCGTCCAGCACGCTTTCGACGAGCTTAAGTTCTTTACGGACCACTTCCATATCCTGGGCGTCTATCCGGCCGCGGACTGAGGCAGGTCGGGCCTGGCGCCACCTCACCGGGGTGATTGTTCCCGCCGACCTGACCGGCCGGCGGGACGCGATCTTGCCGGCGGCGTCTCGTTCATTTCCCTTATCTGGGCGCACACGACATCGATCGGAACGGGCCTGCCGATGAAATAGCCCTGGCCGATGTCGCAGCCCGTGTCGCGAAGCAGGTCCATCTGCTCGCGCGTTTCCACGCCCTCAACGACAACTTTCGCGCCGGTTTTTCGGGCCAGGATCAGGACTGCCTCGATCACGGAGCGGTTGACCGAGTCGGATTGAAGATCCTGCACGAAGGCGCGATCGAGCTTGATTTCGTCCCAGTGAAACCGCGTGAGGTATGAGAGAGACGAATAGCCCGTCCCGAAATCATCCAGCGCAAGCGACACGCCCAGGTAGCGCAGATCGGAAAGCACGGCGATCGGCTGCTTGGGATCGGCCATCATCACCGACTCGGTCACTTCGAGCTTCAGTCTTGCCGGCGGCAGCCCGGCTGCCATGAGCGCAGCCGCCGTCGCGTCCATGACCTCGCCCTGCATGATCTGGATGACCGACAGGTTCACGGCGACCTGCACGTGAGGGGGCAGTCGCAGGGCGTCCCGGCAGGCGCAATCGATCATATGCTTGCCGATATCGACAATCTGCCCGGATGCTTCGGCGATCGGAATGAACTCGCCTGGCGCGATGGGTCCCAATTCCGCGTGGTGCCAGCGGGCCAGGGCTTCGACGCCCACCACCGCACCGGTCTTGATGTCGACCTGGATCTGGTAATGAGGGATGATCTCGCCTCTTTGAATGGCGCCCCGCATGTCGTTTTCAAGCGTCAGTCGGCGCTCCACCATGTCGCGAAGCGATTGGTCATAGACGGCAGCAGAGCCCTTCCTTCGGGCCTTGGCTTCGTTCTGCGCCAGGTCCGCATCCGCCAGGAGCCCCCGTGCATTCCGCACCGAGCTCGCCGTGGTGGCGATGCCGGCCGTCGCGCTGATCGTCACCGAACTGCCGTCGATCTCGAAAGGCTGCCGGAGGGCGTCCAGCGCGCGATCGGCAATGATTTCTGCTTCCGAAGCGTCGCGCAGCCTCAGCAGCGCTGCGAATTCGTCGCCGCCTAACCTGGCAACAATGTTCCCCGTTGAAGGTGAAATCACCTCCTCGAGCCTGCGGGCCGCCGCGATGAGCAGCTTGTCGCCAAACATGTGCCCCCAAGTGTCATTGATCAGCTTGAAGCCATCCAGATCGATCACGATGACCGCAGTATGTTGACCGTCATTGTTCACCGGCTCGTCAGCGTCCGGGAATGCCGTGCGGTTCGGCAGTCCGGTCAGGGGGTCATGATGCGCAAGGTAGGCAAACTTGTCCGCCGCGCGTCCGGCTTCCCGATGGGCCCGGCGCAGGTTTCGATTTTGTACGGCCGATACGATGAGCATGATACCCGCCGAGATGAGCGCCGTTACGACCAGGTAGTGCTGTATCGTTTGCTGCTCGGTCAGGGTCTGCCGGATCGCGGCGGCCTTGTTTACCGCAGAATTCGTCGCCTCGGCACCGATCTTCTCGATTATCGTGCCGACCGGTTCCACTGTGTCCAGCAGTGCCGAAATCGAGGGGGCGTTCTCCAGGTCGGCCATCTCGGTTTCGATGGACAATAGGAGCGATAGCAGATCGTCATAGGCCTTCCGGCTCTCCGGGCTGGAAGCCAGGAAATCCTTGTAGCCCCCGACATTCCAGGTATCGAGCCGCCCGAGCAGGATCTGGTAGAACAGCTCGGCGCGTTCGGCGTCGGCGGGCCTGCGCATCGCGGCATAGCGCGCGAGGTAGGCCTCCATCTGGGCGGCCTCGATGCGGCCATGCGCTCCGATCCAGGAGACGTCGAACCGCATGGAACTGCGTACCGCATCGGCTGTGTCCTGAACCACGCGCGCATGCAGCACCGTTGCGATGCCCAGCACGACAATGACCACGACTGCGAATTGCCGGAACCAGACGGAGAGGAGCATGGAAGGCCCCACCTTCCCGCCTATTTGATCGTGATACTTCGGACCTGCCAGGCAGATCGGGACTGATAGAGATCGGTCCGCAGCTCTTCGAAATCATCGAACGGATAGATGATGAACAAGGGGCCCTTGTTCCGGACCGACATGTAGTCGCCGTCCTGCTTGAGTGCCAGCAACACCGGATAGGTCGTGAAGTCCGTGAGGGGGATCGTCGTGCGATAATTGTTCAAGGCTAGCACGTCGGCCTCTTCTCCCTCGGCGCCGACATGAGAAAGCAGCATGGCCATTGGAACACCCTCGAATACCGGGGTTCCTTCATGCCAGGGCGTGGCGGTGACGATCTGGCCCGAGCCGATCGCTTCAAGCTGAGACGCGGTGAAATCGATGGGCACGCCGCCACTGATCTTGCCGTCTATGGTCAGAATGACGGGGTCGGATTGTGCCAGCCCTACGGACGGGATAACGGTGGCAAAAAGCAGAGTAGTCGAGAGCAGAAGTACAATAGTCTTCATTTTGATACTCCGAGCTTCCAAATTTTCAGTCTGAACCAACCGAAGAAATTTCAAGTAAACGTATCCGGCCGATTTCGCTCCAATTTCTCCATTCCGAGTTCGGCATGGCCCTCGTTGCGCGACGCAACGTTACGCCCGTTGACTTGCTGACCGCCCTAGCTATGGTCCGCGCGAAATCCCAACCGCCAGGATACGCCATGTCGCACGAGCAACTCGCCCAGATCATCGACACCGCCTTCGAGAACCGCGCCGAGGTCAACGTCAATACCACCGGCGAAGTGCGCGATGCGGTCAACGAGGCGCTGGACCTGCTCGACAGCGGCCGGGCCCGCGTCGCCGAGAAGGTCGGTGGCAACTGGCAGGTGAACCAGTGGCTCAAGCGCGCCGTGCTGCTCTCCTTCCGCCTCAATGACAACGAACGCATTGCCGGTGGGCCACAGAACTCCACCTGGTGGGACAAGGTGCCCACAAAGTTCGAGGGCTGGAGCGACAATACCTGGCGTGAAGCCGGTTTCCGCGCCGTACCCGGCGCCATTGTGCGCCGCTCGGCTCATATCGGCAAGGGCGCCATCCTCATGCCCAGCTTCGTCAACCTGGGTGCCTATGTCGATGAAGGCACCATGGTCGATACCTGGGTCACGGTCGGCTCCTGCGCCCAGATCGGCAAGAATGTGCATCTCTCGGGTGGCGTCGGCATCGGCGGCGTGCTCGAGCCGCTGCAGGCCAGCCCGACCATCATCGAGGAC
>CAMLKN010000133.1 GCA_946480655.1 uncultured Devosia sp.
AGCCGCCAGTAGTCGCCGAAGCGGTAGCCGCCGGGGGCCATGACCAGGGTGTTGCACTGGTGGCCGATGGGGGTGAGGAAGTCGCAGCCGGCGCCGATGGCCACGGCCATGAGGAAGGCCTCGGGGGCGTAGCCGAGGCCGGTGGCGAAGGCGGCGGCGATGGGGGCCATGACCAGCACGGTGGCGGCATTGTTGAGGAAGGGCGTCACGGCCATGGCCGCGACCATGATCAGCGCCAGGGCGCCCCAGCCGGGCAGGGTGACGGCGGTGGCGGTGAGCCAGGCGGCGACGAGATCGGTGCCGCCGGTGGCCTGCAGGCTCTCGGACACCGGAATGAGGCAGGCCAGCATGATGAGGATGGGTCCATCGACCTGGCTATAGACTTCGCGCAGGGGCAGGGCGCCGGTGAGGACCATGGCGACGGCCGCGGCGAAGAAGGCCGGGGCGACCGGAACAATGCCGAGGGCGGTGGCGGCCATGGCCGCCAGCAGGATGGCCAGCGGCACCAGACCATTGCGGACGCTGCCGAGCTTGAGGCCGCGCTCGACCAGCGGCAGGCAATCCCACTCGCGCAGGAGATCGGGGATCCGCTTCAAGTGCCCCTGCAACAGGATGACGTCGCCATTCTGGAACCGAATCTGTCCCAGCCGCTCGGTGAAGCGCTGGTCGCGGCGGGAAATGGCGAGGAGATTGAGGCCGGTGCGGTCGAACAGGGTCAGTTCCTGGGCACTGGCGCCAATCAGGCCCGAACTCTCGCCGATAATGGCTTCGATGACGCCGATATTGCCGCTGTCGCGGGAGGCCGCGCCGCGCCGTTCGGAGAAGGAGAGGCCGGACTGGTGCACCATCTTGTCGAGGGCCTCGGGATCGCCTTCGATGAGCAGGATATCGCCGGCGCGCAGGGTGGCATCGGGCAGGGGCGTGCGGCGGCGGCCGGAGGCGCTGACGATGCCGGTGACCATGGCCGCGCCATCGGCGGCGGCCTGCAGGGCGCCGATGGTCTTGCCGATGGCGGGGCTATCGGCCAGGACATGGGCTTCGGTCGTGTAGTTCTTGATCTCGATGGCCTTGTCCATGCCGGACTCTTCGCGGCGGCGCTCGGGCAGGAGCCAGTAAAACAGCGAGAGAAAGACAATGCCGACCAGGGCCAGGATGCCGCCTACGGGGGTGAAATCGAACATGGTGAAGGCGGTGCCGGTCAATTCCTGGCGGACGCCGGAGACGATGATGTTGGGCGAGGTGCCGATCTGGGTCATCAACCCGCCCAGGAGCGAGCCGAAAGCCATGGGCATGAGGAACATGGAGGGCGAGACACTGGACTTGCGCGCCATCTGGAAGGCGATGGGCATCATGATCGCCAGGGCGCCGATATTTTTCACAAAGGCCGAAAGCACGGTGACGATGCTGACCAGGACGATCAGCTGCATGCGGGGGCTCGACAGACCCGGCAGGTAGCGGCGGATGGCGGTTTCCATGATGCCCGAGCGGGCGACGGCGGCGCTGACCACCAGGGCGCTGCCCACGATGATGACGATGTCGTTGGCAAAGCCCGCAAAGGCGCGTTCCGCCGGAACGATGCCCACCAGCATGGCGGCGAGCAGGGCGCAGATCGCCACAAGATCATAGCGCCAGCGGCCCAGGATGAAGGCTACCATCATGCCCGCAATGATGAGAAACGCGAGCATTTGGGGGGTCGTCATGGGCTGCTCCGTTGTCGTGGACCTGGAAAACGCGGCCGCGCCACAATAGTCGCACCGGCGCGGAATATAGACCACGGGCTGTTCCCCTCGCGAGGGGGCTGTGGCAAAAAACTGGGAAACGGAGGGGTTGCGTGAAACGACTGTTTACGACATTGGGGCCGTTCGAGCGGCATCAGCTGGGCCTGATCCTGCCGCATGAACATGTCTTCGTGGACCTGCGCACCCCGGACCAGCCGGGCTATGCAGAGGCCGAGGCGGCGGATGTGATCGCGCTGATGGCGCCGCAGATCAGGGCGATCCAGGCGCAGGGCGTGACAGCGCTGGTGGAATGCTCCACGGGCGGCGTGGGCCTCAGGGTCGATCTCGACCTGGCGGTTTCCCAGGCCACGGGGCTGCCGATCGTGGTGCCTACGGGCAATTACCGCGAGCCGTGGATTCCCGACTGGGTACGCGATGCCAGCGAAGATGAGCTGGAACAATGGATGCTCGGCCACCTGACGCAAGGGGTGGGCGATACCGGGGTGATCGCGGCCTGGATCAAGGTCAGCGCCGGGGACGACGGGATCACCCCGCTCGAGACGCGTATCCTGCGCGCGGCGGCGCGGGCCTCGGCACAGACCGGCGCAATTATCGGCTCGCACACGATCAAGGGGCGGGTGGTGATGGACCAGCTCGACATCATCGAGGCCGAGGGCGGTTCGGCGAACCGGTTCATTTCCATCCATACTCAGGCCGAACCGGATTTCGAGATGCACAAGGCGGTGGCGGGGCGCGGCGCATGGATCGAATATGACCATGTGGGGCGTGATCCGGACGCGGAGGTGCTGGCGCTGGTGCTCAAGGCGCTGGAGGCGGGCCTGGGCGGGCAATTGCTGCTGAGCCACGACCTGGGCTGGTATGACCCCGCCAAGCCAGGGGGCGGCACGCCACGGCCCTATACGCATCTGGTGGACTGGCTGCTGCCGGCGCTGCGGGCGGAGGGTGTCAATGAGGCCACGATCACCCGGCTGACGCAGGACAATCCGTTTGACGCATTCGCGCGTTAAGGTCGGTCAGGCTGCGTCGTCGCCGGCGTTCATGACATAGGGCACGCGGGCGATGAGCCTGCGTCCGCCGTCCTCGATCTCGAAGCAGCCGCGCTCGGGCCGATCCGCCAGCGCCACGGCGTTGCGGGCGGCGAAGCTCGCCTCATCGAGGGCAGAGTTCAGCGAGGGCAGGACAAGGCCGTCGATATCCATCTCAAGATGGCCTTCGGCGTCCCGGTGATTGAAAAAGAAGCGTTCCATTCGAGCCTCCACAGAGTTGAGACGCGAACGGGATGAGAGGGCACCGCGTTCCCGGCGCCCGATCACGATTTGTTAACGGTCAGCGCTGGGCCGGCACGGCGAAGAGGTCGTATTCGTCATTGTCGGTGACGGTGACCGAGACGATGTCGCCGATCTTGATGCCGTCGGCATTGTCGACGATGACCTGGCCGTCGATTTCCGGGGCGTCCCACTTGGAGCGGGCGATGACGCGGTTCTCCTCGGGGCGGACGTCGTCGACGATGACATCGATGGTGCGGCCGACCTTCTTCTGCAACTGGCCGAAGGAGACGTTCTGCGCCACTTCCATAAGCTGGGCGAAGCGCTCTTCCTTGACCTCGTCGGGGACGACGCCATCGAGTTCGTTGGCGGTGGCGCCGGTGACGGGCTCGTACTTGAAGCAGCCGGCGCGGTCGATCTCGGCTTCCTCGATGAAATCGAGGAGCATTTCGAAATCTTCCTCGGTCTCGCCGGGGAAGCCGACGATGAAGTTGGAGCGCACGGTGAGGTCGGGGACCTGGCGCTTCCAGTCGAGGATGCGGTTGAGCGTCTTTTCCTGATGCGCGGGACGGCGCATGGCTTTGAGCACATTGGGAGAGGCGTGCTGGAAGGGGATGTCGAGATAGGGCAGGACGAGGCCTTCAGCCATCAGTTCCATGACCGGATCGACATGGGGATAGGGATAGACATAGTGCAGGCGCACCCAGGCGCCCAGCTCGCCCAGTTCCTTGGCCAGATCGTAGAACTTGGCCTTGACCTCGCGGCCGCGGTATTTGCTCGTCGCATACTTGATGTCGAGGCCGTAGGCGCTGGTGTCCTGGGAGATGACCAGCAGTTCCTTGACGCCGGAGCGGATGAGGCCCTCGGCTTCTGACAGGATGCCGGCGGCCGGGCGCGAGGCCAAGTCGCCACGGATCTGGGGAATGATGCAGAAGGAGCAGCGATTGTTGCAGCCTTCGGAAATCTTCAAGTAGGCGTAGTGGCGCGGGGTGAGCTTCAGGCCGCTTTCGGGGACGAGGTCCACGAATTTGTTCGGCACGGGCGGCAGATGCTCATGCACAGCCGAAACCACGCTTTCATACTGGTGCGGGCCGGTGATGGCGAGCACGCTCGGATGGGTCTCGCGGATCAGGTTTTCCTCGACGCCGAGACAACCGGTAACGATGACGCGACCGTTCTCGTTGAGCGCTTCGCCAATGGCCTCGAGGCTTTCCTGCTTGGCGCTGTCGAGGAAGCCGCAGGTGTTGACCAGCACGACATCGGCGCCGGCATAGTCGCGCGAGAAAGAATAGCCCTGGGCGCGCAGGGTGGTCATGATGCGCTCGCTGTCGACGAGCGCCTTGGGGCAGCCGAGGCTGACGAGACCGATTTTGGGCGCCTGAGTCATGCGCGTGCAGTGTCCGAAACTGGATGAGATGGGCGCGTCATATAGAAACTTGCACGGTTACGCAATGTGACTGTCCGGCAACGGCGGCGCGGCAGCCTTGCGTTGAACGGCGAACACAGGATCGTGACTGTCTGTCTTTAGCGAACAGCGCGTGCGTTGATTGACGGATTTCGGCTTGCGAAACCGTGGGTTAGGTCCTTTCGCCTGTTTGGCGCCCTTCGGCGCAGCAAGAAGGAAACTCCATGACCGACCGTCTCTCCGCCTACGCGCCGCAGGCCCTGTCCGTGCTGCGCATCATCGCCGCCCTGCTTTTCCTCGCCCATGGCACGCAGAAGCTGATGGGCTTTCCGTCCGCAGAATTCGCGCCGCCCATGTTCTCGATCTTCTGGTTTGCCGGCGTGATCGAAATCGTCACCGGCATCCTGATCGGCATTGGCCTGTTCACCCGTCCGGCCGCTTTCATCGCCTCGGGCACCATGGCCGTTGCCTATTGGATGGTGCACGCCCCGGGCAATTTCTTCCCCACCAATAATGGCGGCGATGCCGCGATCCTGTTCTGCTTCGTCTTCCTGTTCCTGGTCTTTGCCGGCCCGGGTGTCTGGAGCGTGGAGAAGAAGTAAGGGTCCGCTGGGGACATCATTCCCCGTGCGTTTATGCTTTCACACGGTGCCATCTCATACACGCTACCGCCCTCGGACTTGATCCGAGGGCCACTCTGGGCGCCATGATGGATGGTTCCTGCCCGTGACGCGTGGCCCTCGGGTCAGGCCCGAGGGCGGCCCTGCGAGCATGTCCAATACCGAGCCCAAACAAGAAGGCCGCCCTGTGGGCGGCCTTTACTTTGTCAGACGTCTTCCGAATTGTCCGGTTTGCGGTAGTCGCCCTTGATGTTCCGCTGGAGTTCGCGGTGCATATCGCGCTGGCTCCTGATCGTGCCCCAAGTCTCGTTTCTCATGTAGTAGGCGAGGACCAGGAATGGGCCGACCAGTATGAGGAAGAGGAACCACTCAAGGAACGTCACTCCCAAGACCTCAGGTCATGGTCTTGGGTGGCGTGCGCTTGGCAGTGCGGCGGGGTTTGTGGGTCTGGCCCGGCTCGGTGGCGGGCTCGCGGGGGGCGTCGTTGGTCGAGGGGACGTAGGGGACCGGTTCGGTGGCCGGGGTGATGTATTCGTCGGCCTCGGCGAAATCGCGTTCCTCGCCTTCTTCTGCCAGATCGCGGATTGCGTCACGCACCTCGTCGAGCAGCGAGGCGGAATAGCGCGAGCGCTGGACTGTCTCGCCGGTATCCTCGAGGCTCTTGAACCAGACCAGCAGCGCTTCGCAGCCGATGCGCAGACCCACGAAGGACAGAAGGCCGAATACGGCGATTTCCAGGAGACCCCAGAGGCCATCGCCAAAGCCGGTGCCAAAGCGGAAGAAGAAGTGGCTGATGGCCCAGAGCAGGATCGCGGCGAGGCCGAGCGCATAGAAGATGGGGACCAGTTTCGGCGACAGGATCGAGTCGAGCCGGAACAGGGTCTGCCTCGTGAGAAGGCGCTTGAGATCGTCCAAGGTCATTTCAGGCTCCTCGAATCCTTCGTCTATTTGGCAAATTGGTTGGCTGGGGCTGCCGTGGCAAGGTCTGTCGGTCCAAAAATCGTTTCGAAACGGCTGCGCAGCACCGAATCGACCTCAGGCAGGGTGAGCAACAGGCCCAGATCCTCGAAGGAGGTGACGCCCTGGTCGGTAATGCCGCAGGGGACGATGCCGTCATAATGGGAGAGATCGGGCGAGACATTGAGGGCAATGCCGTGAAAGGTGACCCATTTGCGCACCCGGACGCCGATGGCGGCGATCTTGTCTTCGCGCCCAAGTCCCTTTTCGGGTCGCGACACCCAGACGCCGACACGGCCTTCGCGGCGTTCGGCCCTGATGTTGTGGGCGTCGAGCGTGTCGATGACCCATTGCTCCAGCCCCTGGACCAGGCAGCGGATGTCGCGGCCGCGCTGGGTGAGGTCGAGCATGACATAGGCCACGCGCTG
>CAMLKN010000134.1 GCA_946480655.1 uncultured Devosia sp.
AAATCGCGGCCGAACAGCTGGGAAAACGTTGCGCGGTTGGAGACATTGAAAAAGCACAGGGCGCTGATCTGCCAGTGGATTTCCAGCGGGTCGAGCCCCTCGCGGAAGAGACCCGCCTTCAGGCCGCGGTCGTAGAGGTCGCGGATCTGGGCGATGGCCGTCACGTTGAGCTCGCGCACCAGGCTCGAGCGTTCGAGATATTGTCCGTGATGGATATTCTCGATCATCACCATGCGGATGAAGTTCTCGTGCTGGTGATGGTGTTCGAACGTGAATTCGACCAGGCGCCTCAGCCCGTCAACCGGCGAGAGACCGGCAATGTCGAGCTTCGCCTCGCCCTCGCGCACCGTGGCATAGGCGCTTTCGAGGGCGCTGATGTACAGGCCTTCCTTGTCGCCAAAGTAGTAGTAGATCATCCGCTTCGACGAGCGGGTCTTGGCCGCAATCTCGTCGATGCGGGCGCCCGAGAGGCCGTTGAGGGCGAATTCCTGGCTGGCGACCTCGATGATGTTCTGCCGCGTTCCCTCCGGGTCCTGCGGTCGGCCCGACACCTTGCGCGCCGACTTTCTTGCCACCGAACCGCTCTCTGACATGGGCAACACTTCCTTCTTCGTCCTGCCCGCAATTGACCAAACTAACCAGTTCGTACATTGTGGCGCAAATCGCTGATGATCTTGTACCGGCGACAGACGGGCGAAAACAAGGGCCGAAGCCTGCGGCTCGGGGAGCAGACAAGTGTCCAGACAACAGGATCGGGTTCGAGACGCCTTTGCGGCCATCGACGGCGATCGCCGTCACCCGGGTGCGGATCCCGCTGCCAGTGTGCGCGTGGGACTTTTCGGCCGGGGCATCGGCGCTTCCCTGACCCCGACCATGCACGAGGCCGAAGGCCGTCGCCATGGCCTTGCCTATCGCTACGACCTTGTCGATTTCGATCGTCTCGGCCTCGAAGACGCTGACCTTGAAGCGATGCTCGCGGGAGCGCGGCAGCGGGGCTATTGGGGCCTCAACGTCACTTATCCTTTCAAGCAGGCGATCCTGCCGCTCCTCGATGATCTTTCGCCCGAGGCTGACCTGATCGGCGCGGTCAACACCGTCGTTCTGCGCAATGGCCAGTGTGTGGGCCACAATACCGATAGCTGGGGCTTTGCCCAGAGCATGCGGACCGGCCTGGGTGCCGCTCAAGTCGACCATGTCGTCCAGATTGGCGCCGGAGGGGCAGGGGCGGCCATTGCCCATGCCCTGATCCAGCTTGGGGCCATGGCGATCGATATTGTCGATGTCGATGGCGAAAGGGCGGCTGCCCTCGCGGCCCACATTGCCAGGACGTCCACCGCGCGCACGCAGGGCCTCGTGCCGGCGCAACTGCCTGAAGTCATCGGCCTTGCTGCCGGTGTGGTCAACGCCACGCCGATTGGCATGGAAAAACACCCCGGCCTCCCGTTTGACCCAGCGCTCCTGCGCAGCCGCCAGTGGGTTGCCGATATCATCTATTTTCCGCGTGAAACCGAGCTGCTGCGTCGGTCCGCCGCCCTTGGCTGCCGCACGTTGCCGGGCCGGGGCATGGCCATTTTCCAAGCGGTTCGAGCCTTCCGCCTGTTCACCGGCATCGAGCCGGACAGTGTCGAAATGGGGAAGACCTTTGCTGCCCATGCATGAGGTCGTTGACATGAACGAACCATTTCGTACAAAGTGACATACCGATGGCGGGAGGCCATTGGTTCCGGACCAACCGGTCCGGTGGGGCCTTGTCCCCTGAACAAGGCAGCAGATCGGTTCCACAGAGAGAATCGTTCGAACTGCGCAACCAGGACGGAGTGCTGGGCGCTCCAAGGGAGGAAAACGATGACCATTTCACTTTCGCGCCGGGCCCTCATGGTCGGCGGCCTGCTGCTGGCCGCGGCATTCCCGGCCATGGCTCAGGACAAGCCGGTGCTGCGGTTCTCGGCCGTCTTTTCGGAGCAGGATATCCGCGCTGAGATGATCAACCTGCTGTCCTCGCAGGTTGCCGATATCGCTACGATCGAACCTTATCTTGGGGGCAACCTGTTCAAGCAAGGGACCGAATTGGTGGCCCTGCAGCGCGGCAATCTGGAGATGGGCAATATTGCTCCGCAGGACATTTCCAACCAGATTCCTGCCTGGTCGCTGCTCACCTCGGCCTATCTCTTCCGCGACGCCGCCCACCTGCGCGCCTTCTTCGACAGTGAATTGGGCCAGGAGTTCAAGCAGATGGCCTCCGATCAGTTGGGCATTCATATCCTCGGGCCGACCTATTTCGGCGCCCGTCAGATCGGGCTGCGCGGCGACAAGAAGATCTCGACCCCGGCCGACATGGCCGGCATCAAGCTGCGCATGCCCGGCGGCGATGCCTGGCAGTTCCTGGGAACGTCGCTGGGTGCCAATCCGACCCCGATGGCCTATGCCGAGGTCTATACGGGCCTGCAGACCGGCGCCATCGACGGGCAGGACAACCCGCTCCCGAACGTCGAGAACATGAAGTTCTACGAAGTCATGGACCAGATCGTCCTGACCTCCCACCTCGTGGGCTTCGACCTCCTGGTCATCAGCAATACCGCTTGGGATGCCATGACACCGGAACAGCAGGAAGCCTTCCAGGCCGCCGCCACCGTGGCCATCGATTTCAGCCAGGAAGAGCACCTCAAGCGTGAGGCCGAGCTGGTCGAACGCTTCAAGAGCGCCGGACTTGATGTCTATGAGCCGGACCAGGATGCGTTCCGCACCCACGCCCAGCAGGTCTATCTGGACAGCGACCTGGCCAAGGACTGGCCGGAAGGCGCCGTGGAAACCATAAACGGTCTCTGAGGTCTCCTTTGAAGGGCGGCGGCGCCCATGGTGCCGCCACCCAATCTGCGGCATTCTCGGCTGACAATGCCGAAGAGATGCGGAGTATCTTATGCTTGGTTCCCTGCTGCGCCTCGGCGGCTGGCTTCACGCCAGGGCTGAAAACCTGCTGGCCCTGATGCTGGCCGTCATGTTCACAGTCTTCATCCTGCAGATTGTGTTCCGCTACCTGCTCAACTTTCCAATTGGCTGGACCCATGAGGTCAGTGTCATCATGTGGCTCTGGATGGTGCTGTTCGGCTCGGCCTTTGTGGTGCGCGACAGCGAGGAAATCCGCTTCGACATCCTCTATGCCGCGGCGCAGGGCTGGGTGAAACGCATCATGGTCGCGAGCACCGGGCTGACCATGGTCGTCCTGTTTTCCATCTCGCTGCCGGCAGTCATCGACTACATCACCTTCATGAAGGTGGAAAAGACCGCCTATCTCGATATCCGCTTTGACTATCTCTATTCCATCTACGGCGTGTTCGCCGTGGTCATGATCGTGCGCCAGCTGTGGCTGACCGGACGCGCCGTCTGGGGCAAGCAGGACGAGAGCTTCGACCCAACAAAGGCAGGCTCGGGCGTATGACCGTCTCTCTTGCCTTTACTATTGCCCTCGGGTTGATCACCTTCCTAGCCTTTTTCGGCCTGCCCATGGGCCTGGCCATGATTTCCGGGTCCATCCTCTACCTGCTCATGCGCGGGCAGGACATGGGCATAGCTGCCGAGCAGTTCCTCAACGGCATGTATTCCAACTACATCATGCTTGCCGTGCCTCTCTTCATCCTCGCCGCCGAGATCATGAATTCGGGCTCCCTGTCCGATCGCCTGCTCAAATGGTGCGATGCACTTGTCGGCCGCTTCCGCGGCGGACTGGCCCAGGTCAATGTGCTGCAGTCGATCGTCTTTGCCGGCATGAGCGGCTCGGCCGTGGCCGATGCCGCCGGCTCGGGCAAGATGATGCAGCACATGATGACCAAGGACGGCAAGTACACGCCCTCCTATGCTGCAGCGTTGACGGCGGCGACGGCGGTCATCGGCCCGATCATCCCGCCCTCCATCCCAATGGTGCTTTACGCACTCGTGGCCGACACCTCGATTGGCTACCTTTTCCTGGGCGGCGTGGTGCCAGGCCTGCTGATGTCGCTCGTCCTCATGGTGCAGATCGGCATAACCGCGCGGGTAAAGAAGTTTCCTGTCGAGCCGCCGGTGCCGCTGCGCCAATTGCCCAGGATGACCTGGGAGGCTCTTCCGGTGCTGATGATGCCGGTCGTGCTGATGTGGGGCATCTATGGCGGCGTCACCACGCCCACAGAGGCGGCCGCCGTTGCTGCCGCCTATGCCCTCGTCGTCTCTATTGTCGTTTACCGTAGCGTGCGAGCAGGTGATCTCTATCGGTCGCTGCTCACCAGTGCCAAGACCACGGCCTCTATTGGCATGCTCATCGCCGGTGCCCTGGTCTTCAACTACGTCGTGACCATCGAAAACATCCCACGCAGCCTCTCCATGCTGCTGGTTTCGTGGGATCTCGATCCGCTGATGTTCCTCATCATCGTGAACATCATCCTCCTCATTCTTGGCTGCGTGCTGGAAGGCACGACCATTCTTCTGATCATTGTGCCGGTGCTGATCCCTACGGCCCAGGCCCTGGGCATTGACCTTGTGCATTTTGGCGTCGTCGTCGTGGTCAACATCATGCTCGGGTTGATCACGCCGCCCTATGGCCTCCTGCTCTTCATCATGACCCGGATTTCCGGCTCTCCGATGAAGTCACTGATCGGCGATGTCATGCCGTTCCTCTATGGCCTGCTGCTAGCGCTGGTCTTCTTCACCTTCGTTCCCGAAATTGTGCTCTTCCTGCCAAAAGTCTTCGGTTACCAGGGGGCGCTGCCGTGAAGCCGATCTACATCCTCAACGGCCCAAACCTCAATCGCCTTGGCAAGCGCGAGCCCCACATTTACGGCACGACAACCCTTGCCGAAGTTGAGGCCAATTGCCGTGCTGCCGCTGGCGACTACCCGGTAGTCTTCCGCCAGACCAATAGCGAAGAAGCGCTCATCAACTGGGTGCACGAGGCCATCGACGAGGCTGCCGGGATCATCATCAATCCCGCGGCCTTTACGTTCACCTCGCTGGCCCTGCTCGATGCGCTGAAGATGGTGGAGGCGCCGGTCATCGAGCTGCACATTTCCAACATCCACAAGCGCGAGCAGATCTACCATCGCTCTTATGTCTCGATGCGGGCCGATGCCGTCATAGCCGGCCTGGGTGCCCACGGCTATGTGGTGGCTGTCGATGCGATCCTGGGCATTTTGACGAGCCAGGTAAGGGTCTGACCCGTTGGTCGCGCCATGCGCG
The DNA here is from genome assembly GCA_946480655.1 of uncultured Devosia sp. The sequence goes on from CAMLKN010000134.1 coordinate 5,206, forward strand.
AGCCTGTCGTAGCGGAGGGGGCAGATGTCATCGCCGGCGAAAACGAGATCGCGCGAAAATCGCCGCGAACGTCGATATCGTCCAAACGCCCCAGTTTGTGGAAGATGAACCAATTCGAATGGGTGGCTCGCAGAATCTCGACCTGATCCTGCTGGAACCGCGACCGGGAAGGCAAGGAACCGGTGGAAGTCCTGCACATGGCCGGGGCCGCCAAAGGCAGGCTTGTGCTCGAGCGGCACAACGATGTGGTCGAAATGCCATAGGCCAAGGCCTGGAAATGCCCTCCCGAGGCGCAGTTGAGCACCGTGATGGTGCCAAGCAGTCTTCAACGAATTTCTGGAACGCGCGCCGCGTCACCTCTGAATAGGATCGGAGGAAGAGGTGTTGAGCTCGTTGTCGGGCTGCCAGACCGATCACATTGGGAAGGTCGCGGTAGTGCTCGGCCACGACGCGAAGAACACGTAGCAGACAGTGAAACTGATTAAGTATCTGATTTTGCTGAGAGAGTGGTTGGCTGGGGAACCTGGATTCGAACCAAGATTGACGGAGTCAGAGTCCGCTGTTCTACCGTTGAACTATTCCCCAGCAGGTGCCTGCCGGCTGGCGGCGCGGGAGCCCGAGGGGGCTGCGAAGCGCGGCGCGGGGTCTCATTAGACAAAGCGCGATGAGATTGCAAGCGTCTGGGGCGGCAGGTTGTCCAGGAAATGTGGAAAGTCCGCCCGCGCATGACGGACGGGCCGGGACTTCGGCCCGGTGTGACGGAAGACGGGGCACAGGGCCACTTAGCACTCTTCACATACCCGTCCTCCCATCCTCTCCATTGCGCTCCGCCTCCCCTTGCTCTACCGTCGGTCCCGACAATGCAACACATGCATGCGTTCGGGCGCGGCCGGGTTTCCGGTCCTTTGCGACCGCGCATGAAGGAGCCTTCAGTGACCGATTCTGTTCGGTCCGCCACCGCCTCGGCCCTTGTGGACGAGGCGGGGCCCGGCGCACCTTCGGGCCATGCCCGGAAGGAGCGGGGCGGTTCGCCGCCACCCGCTCACGCGTCGGATCAGCGGACGCCTGCCGCCCCCAATCCGCGCCGCAATCGCGGCCCGCTCTATGCGGCGCTCGATCTGGGCACCAATAATTGCCGCCTGCTGATTGCCCGCCCGCATGA
>CAMLKN010000135.1 GCA_946480655.1 uncultured Devosia sp.
GCGAAGACGTTTGACTCCAGTTTCCAGCGCCAGGGCTGAAGGGTATCGCCAAAATAGCCGGCGGTCAGCGGACCGCCGAATACGAAAACACTCTCGTCCGGAAGGGACTGCGCCTGGGTGGGTGCTGCAAGGCAAAACCATGCCGCTCCGAGCGCAGCCAGCGCGCGGGCAGAAATAACCATATGCGATCACTCTAAATTTTGGTGCTCAATGAGCACCCTAGGGGGCCGGTTCCCCGAAGGCTGATCACAATTTCCGTTTGGCGATCACATTTTGCCTTTGGATCGTCTTATCGGCCGGAACGGTGCTGCCGCCGTCGCCGTTAATCCATCGATGAGATGGAGGACGACCATGGATGCGATTCCGATCACTGTTCACGAGGGCATGACCGTCCTCGATAGCGCCATGAATGCCATCGGCACGGTTGAGTCGTTTCGGAGCACCGACGAGGCCCCCGACCGGCCGGATGTCGATGCAGCCGGCGTAAGCCCGATCCTTGAGGAGGAGCGCAATACGATGTCGGCGCTGCTGGAGGATCTGTTTCACCCCGATGACGGGCTGCCGCGCGAACTGCAGGAAAAGGCTCTGCGGGAAGGCTTTGTGCGGCTCGATGCCGACGGCCTGTTTGCGGCCGATCGCTATATTTTCCCCGAGGATATCGATCGGGTGGAGGGCGACAGTCTCGTGCTGGCGGTGCGGCGGGACGACCTCCTCAAGGCATGAGGCGCGGGTCGGTCAGCTTCGTTCGGTCTATGGTTACCGAAAGAAAAACATTGCGATTCAACGGGCGAAAACGCGTTTAACCACATGGGTTTACCAAGCCGGCACGTGCTGACCCTGGCATAGGTAATTGTTCGGATTTCCGATCCGGCCGCTCGCCCGATCATCCTTCCACGGTGGCAAGAGCCATCGCCTTCTTGGGAGATGATCATGTTGTACAAGCGTATGATTGCGGCCGTCATGGTGTCGGTCGTTCTGTTGCCCGCAATGGCTTCGGCCAATGGTCTGCTCGGGGGTGTCCTGGGCGGCGACGAGGGGTCAGGCGAGGGCAGTCTGCTCGGTATTGTCGGGGGTTCGGACAGCGGCGCCCTGGTGACGCTGGATTCGGGCAATGCCGGCACGTCGGGTCTCGTCAATGTCGGCATCGGCGGCAGCGAAGGCCTGGTGACGGCCAATGTCGGCGCCAACGACCCGGTGGTGGGCGCTCAGGTCCTGGGACCGCAGGGCATTGTCGATGTCGACCTCGACCTGGGCGACGTTGGCGCCAATGTCAATGTCGGCGGCCCCAATCTCATCGATGTCGATATCGACCTGCCCAATGGCGGCGGCGGGGGCAGTGGCGGCAACGGCGGCGGTGGTGGCAATGGCGGGAACGGCGGGAACGGATCTGGCGGCAATGGCAATGCCGGGTCCAATGGGAATAGCGGCTCCAACGGCAATAGTGGATCCGATGGCCGGTCCATCTTCTCGTCGGGCTTGTCCAGCGGCCCGGCGATGGCGGCCTGCCAAGGCTATAACACCAACCAGCTGCTGGCCCTGTTCAACAAGAGCACCATCCAGGGCTGGAACCGCGCCAGCGGCATCCAGCTCATCCCGATCCGCGTCTGCGCCGATCTGCGCCGTCAGATCGCCAACTGGCTGGCCGGCAATGGCGACTATCACCGCCTCCTGGGCGCGGTCGCCCAGGACCCGCTGGTCAACGCTGCCCTCAGCCGCACCCAGTACCGGCCGGGCCATGTGCTTGGCGTTCACCGGCAGGGGGCGACGCTGATGGTCTACGTGTTCTGATCCTGCCTCCGATCGAACCGTAGCGGGCCGGCTGCCACCCCAGGGCAGCCGGTCTATTCCGTCACCCGCGAGGCCGTTCGGCCAGGACCATGTAGTTGACCCCCATGTCGGGCGAGGCACGCCATTCATCGGCCAGCGGATTGTAGGTCACCCCGGTCTGGTCCACGACCTTGAGACCATTGCGCCTCAACTGCGCCGTGATCTCCTCTGGTGTCAGGAACTTCTTCCAATCATGGGTGCCGCGCGGCAGCCAGCGCAACACATATTCCGCTCCCACGATGGCCAGGGCCCAGCTTCGAGCGGTTCGGTTGAGTGTGGCGGTGAACATCAGCCCGCCCGGCACCACCAGGTCGGCGCAGCTCTTCATGTAGAGCGGCACATTGTCGACATGCTCGACCACTTCCATGTTGAGCACGACGTCGAATTTCTCGCCCGCGGCCACCAGCGCTTCCGATGTCGTGGCGCGATAGTCGATAGCGAGCCCCGACTGTTCGGCATGGATCCTGGCGATGGCAATATTGCGCTCAGCCGCATCCACGCCGGTGACGCTTGCCCCCAGCCGGGCCAGGGGCTCGCACAGGAGCCCGCCGCCGCAGCCGACATCGAGGATTTTGAGGCCTTCAAACGGGCGGATCGATTGGGCGTCGCGGCCGAAATGACGCACCAGGTGATCGCGGATATAGGTCAGGCGCACCGGGTTGAACTTGTGCAGCGGCTTGAACTTGCCCTTGGGGTTCCACCATTCTTCCGCCATGGCGGTGAACTTGGCGATTTCGGCGTCATTGACGGTGCTGGCAGTCTCGGACATGTCGCGGCTCCTTGTGATCCCCTTATCGCCCCCGGCATGGGCGGGAGCAAGGCGCGCCCTGTCGCAGGCCGGGCCCTGCCATGCCCATTGATTGCGTATCGCCTTTGTCGTATGTCCGCGCCCAACAAGAAGCGTACCGCCGGGTTCGGCGGCTGGTGTTCAAAAGTTATCGCGCTGCCGAACTGCAAAAGTGGGACCACTTTTGCCGGCAGCACTCAGCCGGGGAAACAAGTGGCCCGTATCGTCGTCAAGTTCGGTGGCACCTCGATGGCCAATATCGAACGCATCCGCCATTCGGCCCGCCATGTGAAGCGCGAGGTCGAGGCCGGCCATGAAGTGGCCGTCGTGGTTTCGGCCATGTCGGGCAAGACCAATGAACTGGTTGGCTGGGTCAACGAAGCCTCCAAGTTTCATGACGCGCGCGAATATGACGCCGTGGTCGCTTCGGGCGAACAGGTGACGGCCGGTCTCATGGCCATCGTGCTCTCGGAAATGGGCATCCAGTCGCGGAGCTTTGCCGGCTGGCAGGTGCCCATCCATACCGATGACGCCCATGGCGCTGCCCGCATCACCGATATCGACCCGACCGAGCTCGACAAGCGCATGAAGGATGGCTGGGTCCCGGTGATCACCGGCTTCCAGGGCATTTCCCCCCATGGACGTCTGACGACGCTTGGCCGCGGCGGTTCGGATACTTCAGCGGTCGCCGTGGCGGCCGCCGTCAAGGCGGACCGCTGCGATATCTATACCGACGTCGATGGCGTCTACACCACCGACCCGCGCATCGTGCCCAAGGCCAAGCGCATGACCAAGATTTCCTTCGAGGAAATGCTGGAAATGGCCTCGCTCGGCGCCAAGGTGCTGATGATCCGCTCGGTGGAAATGGCCATGGCGCACAAGGTGCGCCTCTTGGTTCGCTCCAGTTTCGATGACCCGGATGCGCCGCAACTGGCGCCCGATGGAACGCCCGGGGTGCCCGGCACGCTTGTATGCGATGAGGATGAGATCATGGAAAAGCAGATCGTTTCGGGCGTGACGCTCGCCAAGGCCGAGGCCAAGATCACCCTGCGCGACGTCAAGGACAAGCCGGGCGTCGCCGCCGCCATCTTTGGCACCTTGGCCGACAAGGGCATCGTCGTCGACATGATCGTCCAGAACATTGCCGACGATGGCGCCACCACCGACATTACCTTCACCGTGCCCGACAGCGAATATGAGAAGGCCGTCAAGGCGCTCGAGGACAATGGCGGGCGCTTTGAATATGCGCGGCTTTCCGGTTCGCGCGGCGGGGCCAAGGTCTCGGTCGTGGGCGTGGGCATGCGCAGTCATGCCGGCGTTGCCGCTTCCATGTTCAAGGCCCTGGCCGACAAGGGCATCAATATCCAGCTCATCACCACTTCGGAGATCAAGACCTCGGTTCTGATCGATGAAGAATATGCCGAGCTTGCGGTTCGCGCTCTGCACACCTATTACGGTCTGGACAGACAGGACGCCTGACCGAAGTCGAGGGGATAAGGCCGCGTCCTTCAACAAGGGGGGCGGCTTTGCGGGCTGCCTTGGCGAGGCATGGTCACGACCATAGGCGGCCCAAGAGTGCTGCTGCGGCAATTGCGCGAGACAATGGCGGAGCCTCTGGCCTCGCAGGCTCGTCTCGACAAGATCGTTGATCTCATCGCCGAGAACATGCGCGCCGATGTGTGCTCGTTCTACGTGCTGCGCGACGACGGCGCGCTCGAACTCTTCGCCACGCACGGCCTCAAGGCCGAATCGGTGCACCTGACGACCCTGCGCCTGGGCGAGGGTCTCGTCGGCCTCATTGCCGCCGAGGCCGAGCCGCTCAGCCTCGACGATGCGCCCAGCCATCCCTCCTTCGCCTATCGCCCCGAAACGGGCGAGGACAAGTACAATTCCTTCCTCGGCGTGCCGGTGCTGCGTGCGGGTCAGACGCTGGGCGTTCTGGTCGTCCAGAATGGCGACCGGCGCCATTACGGCGAGGACGAAACCGAGGCCATGCTGACCACGGCCACAATCCTGGCCGAAATGATTGCGACCAGCGATTTCGACAATCTGATCAAGCCCGGGTCGGATATCGACCTCAGGCGGCCTCGCATGTTCAATGGCGTCAGCTTTACCGATGGTATCGCCCTCGGGACCGTGGTGCTCCACGATCCGCGCGTCGTGGTGACCAATTTCATCGCCGAGGATACCGACGCCGAGAAGCAGCGCCTTGATGCGGCTTTGGCCAGCATGCGCGTCTCCATCGACGCCATGCTCGATCATGGCGACATGCAGCCGACATCCGATCACCGCGAAATCCTCGAAACCTACCGGATGTTTGCCAATGACCGGGGCTGGGTAAACCGGCTCATGGAGGCCATCGACAATGGCCTTTCGGCGGAAGCGGCGGTCGAGCGGGTGCAGAACGACACCCGCGCCCGCATGCTTCGGCAGACCGATCCCTATATTCGCGACCGCCTGCACGATCTCGACGACCTGGCCAATCGCCTCCTGCGGGTCTTGACCAATTCCAGTCAGGCCTCGCATCGCGAGCTGCCAGACAACGCCATTCTCGTGGCCCGCAATATGGGCCCGGCGGAACTGCTCGAGTACGACCGCAAGAAGCTCAGAGGCGTGGTGCTCGAAGAAGGCGGCGCCACGGCCCACGTCGCCATCGTCGCGCGGTCGCTCGGCATCGTCGCGGTAGGGCAGGCGCAGTCCATTGTCTCGATGTGCGAAACGGGCGACGACATCATCATCGACGGTCCCCTGGGCCAGGTGCATTTGCGCCCGACGCCGGAGGTCGAGCAGACCTATATCGACAAGGTGCGCATTTCGGCCCGGCGGCGGGCGCATTATGCGGCGCTAAAGAACAAGCCCAGTGTCACCAGGGATGGCATCGAGATCACCCTGCTGCACAATTCTGGCCTGGTCGCCGACCTGCCCATGCTGGACGATACCGGGGCCGCGGGCGTCGGGCTCTTCCGCACCGAATTGCAGTTCATGATCGCCAGCCGCCTGCCGCGCCTGGCTGAACAGGTCGACCTCTATGCCGAGGCCATGCAGATCGCCGGCAACCGGCCCGTCGTCTTCCGCCTGCTCGATATCGGCGGCGACAAGGTGGTGCCCTATCTGCGCTCGGCGGCGGAGGAAAACCCCGCCATGGGCTATCGTTCGATCCGGCTCGGCCTGGATCGACCCGGCCTGCTGCGCACCCAGATCCGCGCCCTCCTGATTGCAGCGCGCGGTCGGCCGCTCAAGATCCTCGTGCCCATGGTTACAGAGACCTTCGAATTCCGCCAGACCAAGCTGGTGCTGAAAAAGGAGATCGAACGGCTCCGGCGGGCCGGGCAGCCGGTGCCGGAAAAGGTCGAGATCGGCGCCATGGTCGAAGTGCCATCGCTGCTGTTCGAACTCGATCAGATCATGCCCGAGAGCGACTTCGTCTCCATCGGCTCCAATGACCTGGTGCAGTTCCTCACCGCCGCCGACCGCGCCAATCCGCGCGTCTCGAAAGCCTATGACCCGATCGCCCTGCCACGCCTGCGGGCTATCCGCCTCGTGGTCGATGCGGCGGCCCGCCACAACAAGCCCGTCACCATGTGCGGCGAACTGGCGGGCAAGCCCATGGAGGCACTGGCCCTCATGTCCATTGGCATGACGCGGCTTTCCATGGGCCCGGCTTCGATCGGGCCGATCAAGGAAATGATCCTAAATGTCGAGCTGAGGCCGATCCAGGCTGCGGTGGCCGCTGCGCTCAGCGACGG
>CAMLKN010000136.1 GCA_946480655.1 uncultured Devosia sp.
AGCAGGGCAAGGAAACCTCGACCAACTCGACCGCCTCGATCTTCGCCTGGACCCGTGGCCTGGCCCACCGCGCCAAGCTGGACAACAACGAGGCGCTGGCCAAGTTCGCGCTGACCCTCGAAAAGGTCACCGTCGACACGATCGAAGAAGGCAAGATGACCAAGGACCTCGCCCTGCTCGTCGGTCCCGACCAGCCGTGGCTCACCACGCTGGGCTTCCTCGACGCCATCGACGCCAACCTGCAGAAGGCGATGGCGTAAGCCCGCCGACTATCCAAGACCAGGCCGGGGCAATGCCCCGGCTTTTTTGTGTGCGCCCTTCTGACCAGCTTGAACGAGGAAAATTCGTTCACGGCTGGTTGAACACCAACCGGCTGTTCCCATCTAGCAGGTATCGCGAGGAGGGAGATGCCGATGCCAGCCAAGAATTCATTGTTCGCCGCGGGCCTGATCAGCATGGCACTGACGGCAACCGCCGAGGCCCAGGAACGAAACTTCGACCTGACCGGATTTGACGGCATCGACATCGCCACTGGCATCGACGCCAATGTCAGCCAAGCCGATCACTTCTCCGTCCAGGCCCGTTCGGCCAGCAGCGACGCCCTCGATCACCTGCGTTTGAGCGTCGAGGACGGCGTGCTGAGAGCACGTTTCGAAACCAGCTTCCTCGACTTCATTCTGGGCGGCGGGCTGGTGGGCATGCTGTTCAACAGCGGCAATGCCGTCACCCTCGACATCACCCTGCCGGCCCTCTCGTCGGCCTCGGCTTCGTCGGGTGCCAATATTGATGTGCGCGACCTTGCCGGCACGACCCTGGAACTGGATGCCTCCAGCGGCTCCAGCGTGTCGCTTGAGGGCATCACGGTGGAAAACCTCACCATCGCGGCATCGAGTGGATCAGACGTGGAAGCCAGCGGACAGGCGGGCCATATCCGCTTTGACGCGTCCAGCGGCTCCAACATCGACGCCGAGGGGCTCAATGCGACAACCGCAGACCTGAGCGCATCGAGCGGCAGCGATATTGCCGCCACGGTGACGGGCTCGGTCAAGGCAGAGGCGTCCAGCGGCGCCGACATCGACATTTCAGGCAATCCTGCCGACAGGGATACAGACGCCTCAAGCGGTGGCGACATCTCCTTCGGCGATTGAAAGAGCGAGGGGCACCCGTTGGGGTGCCCCTCGCATTTACCGCTCACCAAGCGCTATTTCGTCTTGGCCTCGGCCGCGGATTTTTCGGCCCTCACCTCGACGCGCTCACCGGCAACCACCGTGAAGGCGGTCTCCGCCTCCGTGTCATCCTCGTAGCGGGTGACGACGACATAGTCGCCGGCTGGCAGGGTCGTCTGGTATTCGGCGCCGAAGCCGTAGCCCATTTCCGGGCGGTTGCCCTGAATGTCCTTCTTGGCCGCGTAGACGTTGAAGGCGCTCGCCTCTGGCATGCTCAGGGCGGCGACACCGGCATCGATGACGACATCCACATCGACCCGCTCCCCACCTGCCACGGTGAACGGCATCTCGGCCTCGGCCTCGCCCATCCGCACCACCGCGACATAGTCCCCCGGCATGAGCTGATATTCGCTGTTCGGGCCATAGCCATAGCCGACTTCCTCGCGGGAGCCATCGATGGCCTTTTCCGCCTTGAAGACATTGACCGCCATTCCGCCATCCTCGATGGCCATTCCCTCGACATAGCTGCCGTTGATGACAGCCAGGCCGACACCCGCCACCAGGTCCTTCTCCACCGTTTCACCAGCGGCCAGGGTGAAGGTCTCGGAAACCTCGCCCTCGCCGACCTTGGCCGTCACGGTGATTTCGCCCGCCGGGACGAAGAACCGGCCTTCGCCATAGCCATAGTCGTCACCGCCCGCATAGTAGACATTGAGCGCCGCGCCGCTGTCGACGGGCTGGCCCTCCGCCGCATAGGCCCGCAGCACCACCGTGCCGGCATTCATGACGAAATAAGGCGCCGCCAGCGTGTCCGCGGTGATGTCGACGCTTTGGGTCTGTTCGACCGGTCCGAAACGGACGACGAGATCGTAGGTGCCGGGCTTGATCTGGCGCAGGGGAATGCCATAGCCGTAGTCCACGGTCTCGCCGCCCTGGTTCAGCTCCCAATAGACACCGTCATCGCTGCCTTCCGCGAGGAGTTCACCCCCTTCTGACAAGGCCATCTCGATGGTGAAGTTTTGCTCGAGCGCCGCCGGCTCAGGCTCAGGCGCCGGTTCGGGCTCTGGTGCCGGCTCGGCCTGTGCAACGGCTGCCACCGTTGTGGTGAGCGCCTCGACGAGATCATCGCCATTCTGGGCCGAGAGATACTTGCCGCCGGTATTCTCGGCCAGGCACGCCACCTGCCGCCCTTCCTCGTCGGAGAGACCAAATCCAAGAACATGGGTCGTGAAGTCGATGCCCTGCGATTCGAGCTCGCCACCCAGCGCACAAGGATCGACCTCGCAAGTTTCGAGCCCATCGGTGATCAGGATTACCGTGGCCTTCTCCTCGGTGAACCGCAGCTCCTCAGCAGCAAGGCGGACCGCGTCGCTGAGCGGGGTCATGCCCTTGGGATTGATGCCATTGGCCGCCTCGGCGATGGCCGCACCGCTATTGGTAGCCGGCTGCACCAGCATTTCGATATCGCCGCAATTGCCCTTCTCGCGATGACCATAGGTCATCAGCCCGAGCTCGAGATCATCCGGCAATTCCGCGAGGACGGATGACAGCGTCTCGCGCGCAATGGTGATGCGCGCCTCGCCCTCGATCTGCGCCCACATCGATCCCGACCCATCCAGGACGATGATGGCGCGTTCGGCCGCCGCAGCGGTTGTGGCCAGCCCCAGCACCAGCGCGGCGCTGGCCAGAATCCTGCCGATAATTCTCATGAAATGCCCTCCAGTATCTCAGGATCGCCGCACCGGGCGATCACGCGCAACAAGCCATGCCAAGCATGAAGCCAGCATGAATGAGCGGTTCAGACTTGATCGGCCCTGCCGCCGCAATTTGAACAGTTTGGCCGGGAAAGGATCGATCGAACAGGGGGAATCGCATGCGGCGTCGGTACTGGGTTGGCCTCGTGGCGCTGGCGTTGACCGGCGGCGTCTACGTCTTCAACGCCAGTTGGCTCGTCGGTCCGCCGGATGGCGACCTGCGCCTGATCGCCCATCGCGGCGTTCACCAGACCTTTGACCGCAGCGATCTCGATAACGACACCTGCACGGCCGAACGGATCTATCCGCCTGAACATGGCTTGCTGGAAAACACCATACCCTCAATGCAGGCGGCCTTCGCGGCCGGCGCCGACATCGTCGAGCTCGACGTCCATCCGACGACCGACGGTCAGTTCGCGGTGATGCACGACTGGACAGTGGATTGCCGCACCAATGGCACTGGCGAGACCCGCGCCCACTCCATGGCAGAGCTGAAAGGCCTCGACCTTGGATACGGTTACACCGCCGATGGCGGCCAGACCTACCCGTTTCGGGGCAAGGGCTATGGCCCCATGCCGGAACTCAAGGACGTGCTTTCCGCCATGCCGGACCGGCAGTTCCTGGTCAATTTCAAAAGCCGCGAAGCCCGCGAGGGCGACATGCTCGCCGCCCTTGTGGCCGAGCATCCGCAATGGCGCGGCGCAATCTGGGGCGCCTATGGCGGAGACGAGCCGACCTATCGCGCCGCCGAGGCCATGGGCGGCCTCCATGTATGGTCGCGCCGGGGTCTCATTGACTGCCTGACGCAATATATGGGGCTCGGCTGGACGGGATTCGTGCCGGAAGCGTGCCGCGATACCAAGGTGATGATCCCCATCAACATCGCGCCCTGGCTCTGGGGCTGGCCGAACCTGCTGCAGCATCGCCTGGCCGGTGTGGGCAGCGAAATCATCCTTCTCGGCCCCTATGGCGCCGGCGATCCGGGCACGGCGGGCATAGACGACCTCGAAACCCTGGCCCAGGTGCCGCGGGATTTCTCCGGCTATGTCTGGACCAATCGCATCGAGCGCATCGGCCCGGCCTGGAAAGGCATTCCATCGGCACAAATTCCGCCCGTTCCGTGATGACGGATGGCCGGACTGTTTGTATGGTAGGGCTCATTCCTTTTGTGCCCTCCCCGTTTCCTGGATAGTTTTGCGATGCCCCTCGGCGTCATTCTCGCTTTTCTGGCCTATGCCAGCTTTTCCGTTGCAGATGCCCTGATCAAGGTCACCGGCCCCGCGCTGTCGGTGTTCGAGATCGCCTTCTTCACCACCAGCTTCTCCATCATCCCCGCCATGCTGACCAAGCGCGGCGAGCGCTGGCGGGACATGTACAAGCTCGAGCACCCCTGGCTCGTGCACCTGCGCTGCCTGACCGCCATCACCGGCACGGCCTGCGTCATGTATGCCTTCACTCATATTCCCTTTGCCGAAGTCTATTCCATCGGCTTCACGACACCGCTTTTCGTGACCCTCCTGTCGGTGCTGGTCTTGCGCGAGCATGTGGCCCTGCACCGCTGGGTCCTGCTGTTCATCAGCTTTCTGGGCGTCATACTGGTCATTCGCCCCGGCCTGCGCGCTTTGGAGCCGGGACACTTCGTCATGATGCTCGGCGCCGTGATGGGCGCCATCACCACCACCATTTTGCGCCACGTGGCGCCCAAGGAGCGCCGGGTGAGCCTGGTTGGCCTGCAGGTGCTCTATTCGGCCATCGTCAACGCCGTGCTGATGGCGCCCACCTTCGTCATTCCCAGCCCGAGCCAGTTGGCGATCCTGCTGGGCATCGGCCTGCTCGGCGGCATGGGCGGCCTCCTCATCATCCAGGCCAGCAAGCAGACACCCGCCAACCTGATTGCGCCGGTGCAGTATAGCCAGTTGATCTGGGCCATCCTGTTCGGCGCGCTCTTCTTCGGCGAGTATCCGGATTGGGTCGCCATTGTCGGCATGCTGATCGTGGTCAGCGCGGGCCTCGCCAACGTCCTCAGCGAAAAGACACCGATTCGCTGGAAGCCGCGCATCTTCTTCTTCCGCATCGGGCAATAGCAGCGGCAACCATAATGAAAACGGCCACCCGTTTGGGTGGCCATTTCAATCTTCGACCGTTCCGGCTCAGGCGATCAAGGCCTTGATGGCGGCAATCGCCTCATTGGCCTTGGCGCCATCCGGTCCGCCGCCCTGGGCCATGTCCGGGCGGCCACCGCCGCCCTGCCCGCCCAGCGCCGCGGTTGCCGACTTGATCAGCGTGCCGGCGGCAAAACGCCCGGTGAGATCGTCGGTAACACCGATGGCAACCGTGCCCTTGCCGTCCTCGCCCTTGAGCACGATGACCACGACGCCCGACCCGATGCGCTTCTTTTCCGCATCGACGACCGACTTGATGTCCTTGGCGGCAACGCCTTCGACAACGCGCCCGACAAAGGTCGTGCCGTTGACCGTTTCACTGGCCGGGCCCGCTTCACCGCCACCGCCCAGGGCCAGCTTCTGGCGGGCATCGGCCAGCGCCTTTTCCGCGCTCTTGAGCTGGTTCTGCAGGGCTTCGATGCGGTCCAGAACGTCATGGGTACCCGAACGGAGGAGACCGGCAGCCGAAGCCACGATCTGGGTATTGGCATTGCCGCGATGGCGCGCGGCATTGCCCGTCAGCGCCTCGATGCGGCGCACGCCGGCGGCCACGGCACCCTCGGACACGACCGAAACCAGGCCGATATCACCCGTCCGCTTCACATGCGTGCCGCCGCACAGTTCCACCGACCAGCCAAGGCCGTTGCCGGTGGGCTCGCCCATGGAGACGACGCGCACCTCGTCGCCGTATTTTTCGCCGAAAAGCGCGCGGGCGCCCGATTCCTTGGCTTCCTCGACACCCATGAGGCGGGTTTCGACCGGCGTATTCTGGAGGATGATGGCATTGGCAATGTCCTCGACCTCGGCCATTTCCTGGGGCGTCATCGGCTTGGTATGGACGAAGTCGAAGCGCAGGCGGTCAGCCGAGACCATGGACCCCTTCTGGGCGACGTGATCGCCCAGCACCAGGCGCAGGGCCTCATGCAAAAGGTGGGTGGCCGAGTGATTGGCGCGGATGGACGAGCGGCGATCGTGATCGACGATCAGTTCGACCGCCTGGCCGACCTTCAGCGCGCCCTCGGTCACCTTCACCTTGTGGGCGAAGACGCCGTGATGCTTGCCGGTGTCGAGCACGTCGGCGGCAAAGCCATCGCCACGGATCACGCCGGTATCGCCGACCTGGCCACCACTTTCGCCATAGAACGGGGTCTGGTTGACGACGACAATGCCCTCCTGACCCGCGT
>CAMLKN010000137.1 GCA_946480655.1 uncultured Devosia sp.
CGAGCAGTGGATGGATGGTGATATTATTCATAATGTGATCAACATCGCTTCAATATGCACTGGTATCGATGCGGGGCCTGCCTGTGGGGGCAGGAGCCGGACGGACGGGAAGATTATCAACAGGAGCGTAGACGGGTCCACAACCGCGACGCGACTGCACCTGTCTGACCGCCGGCGGCGCTTGCACCTTCTGGCAATTTCCGATCCACAAAAAGAGTTTGACGCATAATATTATCTGATATTTATTAGCACAAACGGGTAGACGCGGCGGCCCAGGGCCGAACCGTGGAGGACAAAGTGCAAGCCGATACTATGGGAGAGGACCCGTCCGCGCGTCGCGGTGCGGATCGAGAGCGCTTGACCGGATTGTCGCTGGCGCTGCGGCTGCTGAGCGCCGGTCCGGTGGTTATCCTCATCGTGCTGGTCGTGATCCTCAGCCTGGCCGTGCCCAACTTCTTCACCCCGCGCAACATCTCCAACATCCTGGCGCAGATCGCCGTGATTGCCGTGGTCGCGCTGGGCCAGCACCTGGTGATCCTGACGCGCGGCATTGACCTGTCGGTCGGCTCGAACCTGGCTCTTGCCACCGTGTTGGGTGCGCTGATGTTCCGCATCAACGACAATGCCGTGGTGGTGATGGGCACCATGCTGCTGGCCGGGGCTGCCGTTGGGGCCGTCAATGGCCTGGTCTATGTCTACGGCCGATTGCCGCATCCCTTCATCATCACGCTGGCCACCCTGTCGATCGCGCGCGGCCTCGCCCTTGAGCTGTCGATCGGTCACACCACCATGCGCGGCATGCCCGAGATGATCGCGGCCATTGGCGGCGGCACCACACTGGGCGTGCCGAACTCCTTCTTTGTCGTTTTCGCCATGGCTGCGCTGGTCTTTATCATGGCGCGCTATGTCGTCTGGGGGCGCTGGATCTATGCCGTGGGCGGCCAGCCCGAGGCGGCCCGGCGCATGGGCATTCCGGTGAACGGCGTCATTGTCTCCACCTATGTCATCGCGGGTCTCTGCTGCGGCGTCGGCGCCATCCTGCTGGCCGGCCGCACCGAGGCGGGGTCGCCGCTCTACGGCAACCTGCTCGAACTGGATACGATTGCGGCCGTCATCATCGGCGGCGCCAGCTTCCTGGGCGGACGCGGCCATATCGGTCATGCGCTGGTCGGCGCGGTGATGATCGGCGTCATCCGCAACGCGCTCAACCTGCTCAACGTCAACCTCTACTTCCAGCTCATCGCCATCGGCGTCATCATCGTGCTGGCGGTGGAATCCGACGTGCTGCGCAATCACCTGGAATCCCGCATGCGGACTCGACAGGCGGGAGCCCAGTCATGACCGCGCCAGTGCTCGAAGTGCGCGCGGCGCACAAGCGCTTCGGCGCCGTCCATGCCCTCAAGGGTGTGGGGCTCAAGGCCTGGCGCGGCGAGGTGCTGGCCCTGCTGGGCGACAATGGCGCGGGCAAATCGACGCTGATCAAATGCATCAGCGGTGTGCACGGGCTGGACGAGGGCGATATCCTGCTCGATGGCGAGAAGGTGGCGCTGCATTCTCCCGCCGCAGCGCGCAGCGCCGGGGTGGAAACGGTCTACCAGGACCTGGCGCTGTTCGACAATCTGACCCCGGCCGAGAACTTCTACTGCGGCCGGGAGCTATCCTTTCCGCGCTGGTTGCCGCGCGGCATGCGCTTCCTCGCGACCGGCCAGATGGATCGCGAGGCCGCCGCCGTTATCGACCGGCTCAAGGTCAAGCTGCCCAAATTCGATGCGCCGGTGGCGCTGATGTCTGGCGGCCAGCGGCAGGCGATTGCGGTGGCGCGGGCCACGGTCTTTGCCCGCAAGGTGGTCATTCTTGACGAGCCGACGGCGGCCCTCGGACTGCGCGAAAGCCGCAAGGTGCTCGATTTGATTGCCCAGCTCCGGGACGAGGGCAACGCGGTGATCCTGATCACCCACAATATGGAACATGTCATCGAACTGGCCGACCGCGCCGTGGTGCTGCGGCAGGGCCAGAAGGTGGGCGAGATCGAGCAGCCGGATCGGTCCAACCAGCAGCATCTGGTCTCGATGATCATCGGCGCCGAATGAGAGTTTGCCGCCGGGCAGCCGGTGGTGACGAACGGCGGGCCTTGTGGCCCGCCACCGCAAGGGAGGATACCTATGAGATTGTTCCGAATACTGGGAGGGCTGGCGCTCGCTGCGTCCATCGTCTCTCCCACGCTGGCGGCAGATGTGAAACTTGGTTTCATAACCAAGTTCCCGGTGCCGTTCTTCGCTACCATGGAAAATGCGGCCAAGGCCTATGCCGAGGCCAATCCGGGCGTCGAGATCATCTACGGCCAGGGTGCCTCGGCCACCGATATCGAGGGCCAGATCGCGCTGATCGAATCCATGGTCACCCAGGGCGTTCAGGGTATCGCCATTACCCCGGTCGACCCGACGGTCGCTGCGGCGCTCGACAAGGCCGTCGAGGCTGGGGTCAAGGTTGTGCTGATGGACAATTCCATCCCCGACTGGACCAATGCCACGGCCCTCGCCACCACCGACAACTACGCCGCCGGCGTGATTGCCGGGCAGTATCTGAAATCGGTGCTGGCAGCAGGCGACACGCTGGGCATCCTGGAAGGCGTGCCGGGCGTGCCTGCCCTTGATGACCGTGTTAACGGCATGCTGGAAGGTCTCGACGGACTTGCGGTGGAAATCGTCGGCCGCAATGGCACCAACTGTACAGAAGAGCTTGGCATCTCGGTGGCGGAAGACCTGCTGACCGCCAATCCGGGCCTCAAGGCCATCTATGCGGCCTGTGGCCCGCCGGCCGTTGGTGCCGCCCAGGCTATCGAGAATGCCGGCATTGCCAATGACGACATCGTGCTGGTGGGCTTTGACGCCTGCTGCGGCGAACTCGAAAAGATCGCTTCGGGCCAGGAAGATGCCACCGTGGCGCAGTTCCCCGCCAAGATGGCCGAACTGGGCGTCGATGCCCTGGTCAAGGCGATCAATGGCGAGACCGTTCCCGCGCTGATCGACTCCGGTGCCGCTCTGGTCACCGCCGAGAATGCCAGCGAGTTCGAATAGTGCGAACGTTGGTCGGCGCTGCGGCGCCGGCCCTTCTGTCCCGGCGCGGCCAATCTATGGCTGCGTGATCGTGGGCATGCTCCTCGTCGATGGACGCGACAGCCGCAATCTCGGCGGCTGAGGGGCGCAAGACAGCCGCCTATCGCAATTATCCGGTCGCGAACGCGACCTCCCTGCGCCCGCATACAGGCACAGGGAGGTCGCTCGCCCATTCCTGCCCTCTGATCGCTGAAATAAATTCCAGTACACGAATTTTCGTGCAAGAGTGTTGACGGCCGTGATGGCGTGGTCTATTCAAAGTCTCGTTGCAAGAAAATTCGCAACACGGGATTTGTTGCACGACAGGGAGAGTCGGGCAGAAGCGATCTCGAATGATCGGAGGAGACATTATGACGAAGCTATACAAGGCCGGCGCCCTCGCCGTGCTGACCGGCAGCATCGCGATCGCCGGCATTCTTCCCACCCAGGCCCAGAGCAAGTTCCAGTGCGAGCCGGGCGAGACCTACATCATGAACGTCATGGTGTCGGCGCATCCCTACTGGGTCCCCGTCTACCAGGGCTTCAAGCAGGCCGCCGAGGCCATGGGCTGCGAGACCGTGTTCTCGGGCACGCCGGACTACGACATCACCAAGCAGATCGCGTCCTTCGAGCAGGACCTGGTCAAGAAGCCGGCCGGCATCCTGCTGCATCCCATGCAGTCGGACCCCTTCATCGAGCCGATCAACCGGGCAATCGAGTCCGGCGTCGAGATCGTGACGTTCGCCGCGGACTCGCCCAATTCGAACCGCACCGCCTACATCACCTCCGACAACGTCGCCGAAGCCAAGTTCGCTGCCGAGGAGATCGTCAAGCAGGTTGGTGACACCGGCGAATATGCGGTGCTGGAGAATCCGGGCCAGAGCAATCACGACCTGCGCGTCACCGCCTTCATCGCCTATATGGAAGAGAACTATCCGGGCATGAAGCTGGTCGGTCGCCAGGCCACCAACCAGGACAGCAACGCCGCCTACCGCGCCACTGCCTCGATCCTGCAGGCCAATCCCGAGCTCGATGCCATGTGGATCCCGGAAGCCGGTTCGGCCGAGGGCGCTGTCGCTGCCGTGCTCGAAGCCAATGCCGATGTGCTGATCATGCATGCCGACGTGACCCCGACCACACTCGAACACATCAAGGCCGGCAATATCCACATGGCCCTCAACCCCAACCAGGGCATCCAGGGCTTTGTCGGCTTCATGGCGACATTCCTCGCCGCCCATTCCGACATGTTCGACCCGTTCAACGACTACAAGGTGTCCGGCTACAATCCCATGCAGATCCCGTTCGTGGACAACGGCTTTGCGGTGATCACCAAGGACAATGCCGACTCCTTCGATCTGGGTGTCTACATGGAAGGCCGCGACCCCAACTAACGCCTCGACTTCCCGACGAACCGCCTGCGCCGTGACCAGGTCCCGGCGCAGGTCCCCGAGCAAGCGAGTAGGCACGATGTCCGACGTCATTCTGAGGGTCAGCAAGCTGAGCAAGGCCTTTGGCTCCATCCAGGCCCTGCGCGATGTCAGCTTCGAGCTGCGACGTGGCGAAATCCATGCCTTGGCCGGTGAAAACGGCGCGGGCAAGTCCACGATGATGAACATCATCAATGGCATCCTGCAGCCCGATGCCGGGGAAATCGAACTGGACGGAAAGGTCGTGCGCATCGCCTCGCCATCTGCGGCCCAGAAGCTGGGGATCGGCCAGGTGCACCAGGAAATCGCGCTCTGCCCCGATATTTCTGTCGCCGAGAACATCTTCATGGCGGCGACCAATGTCAGTCGCGCCCCATTGGTCGACTATGCCGACCTCAAGCGGCGCGCCGCACAGATCCTCGCCGAACTGGGCGACATCGATCCGTCCGTGCTCGTTGCCAGTCTCTCCATTTCCCAGCAGCAGCTGGTCGAGATCGCCAAGGCGCTGACGCTCGACTGCCGCGTGCTCATCCTCGACGAACCGACGGCCGCGCTAACCGAACGCGAAGCGCAGGCGCTCTTTGCCATCATGCATCGCCTGGCCGATCGCGGCATCGCCATCATCTATATTTCCCACCGCATGGCCGAGATTTTCGCCCATTGCGACCGGGTCTCGGTGTTCCGGGACGGCCAATATGTGGTGACCCACGTGGTTGCCGAGACCACGCCCACGCAGATCGTCAACGCCATGGTCGGCCGCGAGCTCGATGCCCGGTATCCGGCCAAGGCCAAAAACAATGCAGCCGACCGGGATGTGATCCTCGAAGTCAGCAATCTTTCGAGCCCCGGTCGCTTCCGCGATGTCAGCTTTACCCTGCGCCGGGGCGAAATCCTCGGTCTCGGCGGGCTGATCGGCGCGGGCCGCAGCGAGATCGTCAAAGGCATCTGCAAGATTGACCCGCATGCCACCGGCGAGGTGCGGCTTGAGGGCAGGCCGTTGCGCCTGCGCCGCTACCAGCAGAGCATCGACGAAGGCCTTGTCTATCTCTCCGAGGACCGCAAGGGAGATGGCCTGTTCCTCGACCTTTCGATCGAATCCAATGTCTCGGCACTGAAGCTCGGCCTCGTCAGCACGGCTGGCCTCATCGACCGGCGGCGTGAGACCGCGCTGGCCAGCGAACTGGGGCGTCGCCTCAATCTCAAGTTCGGCAGTCTTGCCCACCCCGTCTCGTCCCTTTCGGGCGGCAACCAGCAGAAGGTGGCGATCGCCAAGATGCTCTCGGTCAATCCCAAGGTCATCTTCCTCGACGAACCCACCCGCGGCGTCGATGTCGGGGCCAAGCTGGAAATCCACCGCATCCTGCGTGACCTGGCCGAGAGCGGGGTGGGCATCGTGGTCATCTCCTCCGAACTCCCCGAATTGATCGGCGCCTGCGACCGGGTGCTGGTCGTGCGCGAGGGCCGGATCAACGGCGAAGTTGCCGGGGACACCATGACCGAACAAAACATCATGCACCTGGCGTCCATCAGCGCCGAGCAGGCCCTGGGGGGCGTATCATGAGCACAATCGAGACCGGCATCGCCGCCAAGGACAACAGAATGGAAGAGCAAAAGCAGGTCATGGGATGGCGCCGCCTCGCCGGCATGCGGGAGATCGGCCTGATCCTGATCATCCT
>CAMLKN010000138.1 GCA_946480655.1 uncultured Devosia sp.
CCCAGAGTGGCCGCGGTTCCAGCCTAGAGCGCTTTCAGCAAAAGTGGACACCACTTTGCGGTTCGAAAGCGTGACACATCAACGAAGTAGAGCTCTCGTTCTGATTCCATCAGAACGAGAAATGCTCTAGCCTGCGACCTTTCCGAAATCGGCCACCAGATGCATGGTGTCGCGCAGGCGGGCGAGCAGGTTGAGGCGGTTGGCACGAACGGCCGGGTCAGCGTCGTTCACCAGCACCGCCTCGAAGAAGGCATCGACCGGGGCGCGGAGCGTGGCCAGCTCGGCCATGGCCCCCTTGTAGTCGTCCTTTGCCACATGCGCCGCCACCGCGGCATGCACGCCATCGACGGCAAAGGCCAGCGCGGTTTCTTCGGGCAGCTTCAGCGATGACTGGTCGACAGTGCCCGCATAGGCCTTGCCATCCTTCTTCTCCTCGGCGGCGAGGATATTGGCGGCGCGCTTGTAGCCGGCCAGAAGGTTGGCGCCGTCGTCGGTCGAGAGCAGTGAAGAGAGAGCCTCGGCCCGCTGCGTGATCTGCAGAATGTCGTTGCTATCGGAGGAGATAACCGCATCGACGAGGTCATGCCGTGCACCGGCATCGCGCAAAGACACCTTCAGGCGATCGTGGAAGAAGGCCAGGAGGTCCGGCTCTACATTGAGCGGGAACTTCAGATTGTTCTCGGTAATGATGCGGATGACACCCAGGGCCGCGCGGCGCAGCGCGAAGGGGTCGCGGGAGCCGGTGGGCTTTTCGTCGATTGACCAGAAACCGGAGAGCACGTTGAGCTTGTCGGCCAGGGCCACGGCGATGGACACCGGTTCGGTCGGCACGCGGTCGGAAGGACCGAGCGGCTTGTAGTGCATTTCGATCGCCGTCGCGATCGCCGCCGGCTCCTTCTGGGCGGTCGCATAATAGCGACCCATCAGCCCCTGCAATTCGGGGAATTCGCCGACCATGCCGGTGACAAGATCGGCCTTGGCCAGCATGGCTGCGCGCTTGGTCAGTTCGGTATCGGCGCCCACCTTGGGTGCGATCTCACCGGCCAGATGCACGAGGCGCTCGACCATGGCGAACTGGCTGCCCAGCTTGGCGTGGAAGACCATGTCTTCGAGCTTGGGCAGGCCGTGTTCAAGCGGAATGGCCAGATCGCCTTGGTAGAAGAAGGCAGCGTCGGAGAGGCGGGCGCGGATGACGCGCTCATTGCCCGCGACGATCACGGCGCCATCATCCTGCGGGATGGTGTTGCTGGTGATGATAAAGTTGGGCGCCAGCTTGCCCGACGCATCGCGCAGGCAGAAGCACTTCTGGTTGGCGCGGATGGTGGCGATGATGACTTCTTCCGGAAGCTTCAGAAAATCCGGATCAAACGATCCCATCATGACATTGGGCCATTCGACGAGACCCGCCACCTCTTCGAGCAGTCCCTCGTCATGGATGACGCTAAGTCCTTGCGCGAAGGCGAGGTGGTCCGCATCGTTGCGAATGATTTCCTTGCGGCGATCGATGTCGAGCACGACCTTGGCGCGCTCCAGACACACCTGGTAGTCATCGAGACGCTTGACGCGAATGGCGTCGGGCGACAGGAACCGATGCCCGAACGTGGTCTGGCCCGACTGGAGTCCGGCCACAGCGAAGGGCACGACGACCGGCTCGTCATTCTCGGTGCCGAAAGTGGCAGTGATGGCGCGCAGCGGCCGCACCCAGTTGAAGCTACCCGAGCCCCAGCGCATGGACTTGGCCCAGCCGAAATCCGTCATGACCTTGGGCAAAATGGATGAGAGCAGGTCGACCGCATCGGCGCCCGGCTTTTCGATCAGCGCCACATAGAAGTCCCCCTTCTTGGGGTCGCTCTCGACCTTGGCCTGGTCGAGCGAGCTGAGCCCAGCCGAACGCAGGAAGCCGTCAATGGCAGGCTGCGGCGCGCCGACCTTGGGGCCCTTCTTCTCTTCGCGCGTATCGGGCGAGCGGGCAGGCAGGCCCGAAACGGCCAGCGCCAGGCGGCGCGGCGTCACGAAGGCCTTGGCGCCTTCATAGACCAGGCCCGCATCGACCAGCGCATTGGTGACGGCTTTCTTGAGGTCCTCGGCCGCGCGGCGCTGGAAGCGGGCGGGGATTTCCTCGGAGAAGAGTTCGAGCAGAAGTTCGGGCATGGTCTTGAACCGGATTTTTTAGGCGTGTGCGTGCTTATCGTGGGGGCGTCGGCTTGTCTACCAGCCGCCCCCACCGCCGCCACCGCCACCCCCACCCGATGAACCGCCACCGCCTGAACCGGAGGAGCTGGCCTGAACCGGCTGGGCCGCAACCATCGCGGCGGCCATGCCGGACGAGGCGGTGCTGATGGCCTTGGAGAGGTTGCCCGAGTCGAAATGACGGCTGCCTGAGTACCAGCGGGGCGAATAGTTATCCGTCGCGTCGCTGACTGCATGGCGGGCCAGTTCGGCCTCGAAATGCTCCGACCATGGCTTTTCTACGCCCAGGGCAATCGCATAGGGCAGGATGCGCTCGAACCGTTCCACCGTCATAGGCGGCTCGTCGACGATGTTGAGGCGGTTCTTCTCGGCGGTTTCGAGATAGAGCTTGAACCCCTCGATCTCGTCCATGACCTTGCGTCCCTGGACGGTTGGCGCTCGCATCAGAACGGTGAAGATCACGCAGATGACCACCATGGACCCGGCAGCCACGGCGGCCGTGTTGATGGTGATGCCGGTAAAGCTTTCGAGGACGCCGCCACCCATATTGAAGACGAAAATGCCACCCCAAACCACCAGCATCAGGCGACGGAACAGGCCACCCGACTTTATGGCATTAAACACGGCGCCGCCGATCACGCCGACGAAGATGCCGCCAAAGATCGCGAAAAACAGCCAGAGCGGTTCCAGCACATCGAACAGGACCATGCCGCCGATCATGGCCACGGCCAGCAGAAAACCGAGGCCTGCGAAGCCCCAGTTGTGATTGAACCAGACCTTGCGGTTCTCGCTCTCGATGGCACTGGTGAACTCGGTGCGCTTGGTCCCCAGGTCCTTGCCATTGGCCTTGTCGAAGGTCACGGCGCGGCGACCGCTGAAATAGGAGAAGAGAACCTGCTCGCCCACCGGCAGCTTGCCGTCCGGCTGCTTGCCTGTCACCGCAACGGTCAAGGTCTTGCTCGGATTGCGGATATTGACCAGGCCCTTGACCCCGAGGTTGAAAATGGCGGCGGTCATGGCGGTCCAGCCGGCATTGGCGAAGCCCCAATTGTGCACATAATGCGTAAGGGCCGGCGAGAAGTCGCGTGGGGGGTGGAAGAGCGGAATGATCGTACCCTTGGGTGGATCGCGCCCCACCCGCAACCAGGCAGTGAAATTGTAGACCAGCAGCAGGATGACCGCGAGGACGGGGAGCCAGACATCGCGCAGGTCCGAGAGTGATTGCAGCAGCGCGTCCGTGCCTTGTGGATAGGCGACGACGCCCTTCTGGAAGGAGACCGCAAAGGTCATGCCTTCGCCCGGATTGAGGCTCCGTTCGGTGCGAAAAATCGCGGTCGTATCGCTTTCGCGGGTGATGGTGACGTCGCTTTCGGTCGAACCGGCAACGCCGGTATAGGCCGCCAGTTCATCGATCACGGCACCCGGCGGCAAGCGCACCCGGGCCACCGAGGTTAGTATGGGAAAGTCCCAATAGTTGCCGGTCGCATTCCAGTAGAGCTCATCGCCTTCCCCGTCCGCCGTCGGGCGCGCCATCCGCTCCATGGTGTAGGCAATGGTGTATCGATGTTCGCCATACTGTAGGAAGACATCCGGGTCACCGATCCAGATGCGCAGGAAGTCGCCCATGCGCTCGACCCGGTACATTTCCGGCTTGCCCTTGCGGGTGACAGCTTCGACATCAAGATCGATACGGATTTTGTTGCCGCTGGCGCCCAGCATGGTCACTGGAATGTCGCGATAGATGCCCCGGCGGATCTGGCTGCCCTCGGCCTGGACGTCGATGGTCTCGAGCACTTTGACCGAGCCGTCGGTCCGCAATTCCACATCACTGGCAAAGGCACGGATTTCCTCTCGCGCCAGTGCCGGGGCGGCGAGGGTGAGGACAAGGGCCAGTACGGCGAGGAGGCGCGTCATGAGAAGTCGGTTCATTCTGTTCCGATTTGCCCTCTCCCTCGATGACATCCCGGCAAAGGCCGGGATCCATCTTGAGATCTCAGGTTGGACCCCGGCTTTCGCTAGGGTGACATCCGGTGGTTGGCCGCACCGCGGACCGCTCAGAACTTGACCTGCGGCACGGCGCGCTCGGCTTCATTCTCCAGCTCGAAATACTCTTCCTGGGTGAACTTGAACGCATTGGCGATCAGGTTGGATGGGAAGCTTTCCACCTGGATGTTGAGGTTGCGCACCGCGCCGTTGTAGTAGCGGCGCGACATCTGGATTTCGTCTTCCACCTGCTGCAGGGCAGCCTGGAATTCGAGGAAAGTGGTATTGGCCTTGAGGTCGGGATAGGCCTCGGCCACGGCCAGGAGCCGCCCCAGTGCGGCTGAAAGCTCTCCTTCCGCCTGGGCCCGGGCGGCTGGCCCCGCGGAGGCTGCGCTCGTGGCCTTGGCACGGGCATTGACCACCGCGTCGAGCGTTTCGCGCTCATGGGTCATATAGCCCTTCACCGTTTCCATGAGGTTGGGAATGAGGTCTGTACGGCGCTTCAGCTGCACATCGATGCCCGACCAGCCCTCGCGCACCATCTGCCGGTTGGAAACCAGGCTGTTGTAGATGATGATGGCATATCCGACGACGCCCACGATCAGGGCGAGAATGATCCAACCGAACATGGTGTGCTCCCTCAAGCAAATCGTGGGGACACTGGCAGTTTGGCCGGGCCTTTGCAACGGCGACGAGGCGCCGGACTTGACTTCCCGGCGCCAATCCCTAGCTTTAGGCGCATGAACACACGCCCGAGCCATCGCAGCACCTTTATCCTTCGAGGATAGACGCCCTAGGCACGCTCACGCCGGAGCCTGTTTAGGGCTCAAGGCAGGTCACACCCCGACCCCCGGCGCATTTGTTCAACCCCATCATTTCAAATCTGCGAGCGCGATCTGTCGCGCCGCTGCGCTTATCGACAAGGACAACAAGAAATGACTGACATCCGGCGCGATCTCACCCCGCCCCTCACCTTGGGCACATCCGACCATGCCAAGCTCTACGCGCTGGGCGAAGCCGGCCTCGACCGGAATCCGGCTCTGGCCGAAATCCTCCTCACTGAACTCGACCGCGCCAAGGTCGTCCCCGACGGCAAGCTGCCCGACGGCGTCGTGCGCATGGGCTCACGCGTGCGCTACGAAACCAATGCCGGCGCCGAACAGACGGTGACGCTGGTCTATCCGGTGGATGCCGATATCGAACAGGGCCGCATCTCGGTGATGACCCCGATCGGCGTGGCCCTGATCGGCCTCAAGGCCGGCCAGTCCATCACCTGGCGCGACCGCGCCGACAAGCGGCACAAGCTGACCATAATCAGCGTCGAGGCGCCCGTCGCGGCTTGACGCCCTCAACAGAGGCGGTCCCGATCGATGATCGGTTCAAAATTTCGACGCCGCCCTCGGGTCAGGCCCGAGGGCGGCACGGTGGGTAAGCGCTGCCTAAAGTAGGCAAGCCGATTACTCCGCGCCACCGCCGGACGTCTGCAGCCAGGCTTCGCCGCAGCTCTTGGCCAGTTCGCGAATGCGCAGGATGTAGCTCTGCCGTTCGGTCACCGAAATCACGCCGCGGGCGTCGAGCATGTTGAAATTGTGCGAGGCCTTGACCACCTGCTCATAGGCGGGAATGGCCATGGTCTGGCGATTGCCATTGGCGCCCTTGGCGAGGATGGCGCGGCATTCCCGTTCCGCGTCCTCGAAGTGGCGGAACAGCATGTCGGTGTCGGCGGCCTCGAAATTGTATTTCGACGATTCCTGCTCGTTCTGCAGGAAGACGTCGCCATAGGTGACCTTTTCAGCGCCCTGGCGGCCGTTGAAATTGAGGTCATAGACGTTCTCGACACCTTGCACATACATGGCGAGGCGCTCGAGGCCATAGGTGATTTCGCCGGGCACCGGCGAACATTCAAAGCCCGCCACCTGCTGGAAATAGGTGAACTGGCTGACTTCCATGCCGTCGCACCAGCATTCCCAGCCGAGGCCCCAGGCGCCCAGGGTCGGGCTTTCCCAGTCGTC
>CAMLKN010000139.1 GCA_946480655.1 uncultured Devosia sp.
ATGGTGAAGGTCTGGGTGCGGCCGTCGTCGCGTTGAAATGTGACGCGGGAGCCGAAGGCGACTGTGTCATTGCTGTCTGGCGGCGGAACGAGCTGGGCGGTGCGGAGGCGTTCGGTGAGGTAGCGGAGGTCGCGCCAGGGATTGGCGGAATGGCGGCGGCGTTCGTTGATGTCTTCGATGGTGAGGGCGGCTTCATAGGCGGCGGTTGCCTGGGCAAGTTGGCGCTGCAGGGCGGCCAGGCCTTTAGCGGTCACGAGGTTGGGGCCGGTGGGGACAGGCTTTTCCGGCAGCATGGTTTCGGCGGCCGTCTCGGCGCTGTCTTCCTTGGTAAAGGCTACGCTCATTGAGAAAATCCTGGATCGGGCGGAAAGGGGGGCTTCCTTGGCGCGCTAAGCGGGCGCGGTCAGGCTCGGCTCATATGTAGGTGTTTGGGCGATGATGTGGAACGGCTGGTGTGGGGATTGGTGGAAGCCTGGTGGACGTACGCACCCCCCACCTAGCTCTGCTACGGCCCTTCGGGCCTAGCGGCGCTACCTCCCCCATCAAGGGGGAGGTAGGGAGCGGTGCTGCGGTGATTGGTTTTTGCGGGGCAGGGGAGAGTGAGGATCACGCCGCCATCTGGCCCATGACGGTCTGGTTGCGGCCTGCATGCTTGGCGGCGTAGAGGGCCTGGTCGGCGCGGATGAGGAGGTCTTCGCAGGTGCGGACCGTCTGGTGCGGGGGATAGGTGGCGATGCCCAGGCTGATGGTGACCACGCCGGTCTCGCTGCCCTCATGGGGAATGGCGGCGTCGAGCACGGCCTGGCGCAGGCGCTCGGCAATGGCCATGGCACCGGACTGGTCGGTATCGGGCAGGATGAGGCAGAATTCCTCGCCGCCATAGCGGGCGACGATATCGGTCTGGCGGCCGGCGACGCCCTTCATCGTTTCGGCGAGGAGTTTCAGGCACGAGTCGCCAAAGCCGTGGCCATAGATGTCGTTGAATTTCTTGAATCGATCGACATCCACCATGATGGCGCTGATCCAGCTTTTCTGGCGCGTGGCGCGGGCCATTTCGCGGGCGAAGAGCTCGTCGAGCGCCCGGCGGTTGGCGATGCCGGTCAGCGGGTCGGTGGCGGCCAGGGTCGAGAGGCGCTCGGTCAGATCGGCGAGGTCCCGTTCGGTCTCGCGCATGGCGGTGATGTCGATCGCCACGGAGACATAGCCCAGATTGGGGATTTCGCGGTTGCGGATCAGCACATAGGCGCCATTGGCGAGGCGCACTTCCTCGTCCTCCTGGTCGATGATGCGGTTGATGACCGCGTCGATCCATTGAGCCGGCGTGAGGTTGGGCTGACGCACCTGTTCGCCGCGCGCCATGGCCGTTTCCAGCACCTGCCGCAGCGAGACGCCAGGCTTGCGGACGTCGCGCGTGATCTCGAACATGGCGTGGTACTGCTCATTGCAGAACACGAAATTGCACTCCCGGTCAAAGAGCGCGACGCCGTCGGCCATCTGCGAGAGAACCAGCGACCAGAGTTCGGCGGCGTCCTCGACGGCCTGTTCACGAATGCGGTCCTCGGTGATGTCGCGGGTAATGCCGACCAGGCCGATGACCTTGTCGTCTGCATCGGTGACCATGGTCTTGGAGGACTGGTACCAGCGGGTCTGGCCATCGACGACGGCCCAATCGACGACGCCGCGCAGCGAGCGGCCCTGCGCGAGGATCTCCTGTTCGTCCGAGAACAGCTGCCGTCCACGCTCGCCGGGAGAGAGGTCGAGGTCGGTCTTGCCGATCAGGCCGGTGCGGTCGGAGCCATAGATGTCGGCCACCGCCTGGCTGTAGGCGACAAGGCGGCTTTGCGGGTCCTTGATGTAGAGATAGTCGGGCGCCACGCCGATGGCGGCGTTGAGCAGGCGCCGTTCCCTGGCCGCGATGCTGGCCCGTTCGAGCGCATAGACGCTGGCAAAGGCGCCCAGGAACTTGAACAGGCTCACCGGCAGCAGGGCCTGGCTGGGGGGAACCAGCAAAAGCGAAGGGAGGACTGGCAGGCTGACAAGGCCAAAGCTGAACAGCAGTGCCTTGGTCAGTGGCGTGCGGCTGCGACAGAAATAGTAGCCCGCCAACCCCACGCAGCCAGAAAGGGCAATGGTCAGAATACCGGCCGCCGCGCCGGCCCCGCCCATCCACAACCGGGCGCCGGCAGTGACCGCGACGGCGATGATGCCTGCCAGGGGCCCGGCAAACAGGCCTGCGACAGCCACCGGAACCGCGCGCAGGTCGGCAAGGTAGCCGCCGCCCAGATCAACCGTGTAGAGCAGCGAAATAATCGCGGCCAGACCCATGAACAGGCCGGCGCTGGCCGCGCGCGCAAAACCCTTGAGGCGCGTCGCTTCCGAGCCCAGGGCGGCCCAGACTACGATGAAGAACATGGTGATGAGGAAATTGGCCGCAAGCTGCCGGACGATTTCGACTTCTGTCATGTCCGATCCTTGTCGGCGGATGGCACCCGCTGGGTGTTCGGGGGGCAGTCTGTGCCAATAGTGCTGAAAATCCGTTTACTCTATTGGCATTTGTTTCCAGGTTGGGCAGGTGCCCGAGAGGGGCGGTGGAGGGCAACCAAACGTGATGGGTAGAGCCGCAACGAAGCGGGGCATGCCGGGCTTTGGGTGAGATCAATGGTTTTTGGAGATTTCTCATGCCCAGAACATTTGAATTGATGGCCGGCACCATGCTGTCGGCGGTGATGCTGGCCGGTGCTGCTGCGGCCCAAGGCCAGCCGGTAGAAACTGCGCCCCCCAATGCGCCCGAACAGGTGCCTGCCTTCGAAGGCCAGACGCGGGCGCCGCAGCCGGAAACGCCGGTGGCCACGACCCAGGAGGTGGTTGCCGAGGGGCTGCCGCATCTGTGGGCCATGGAATTCCTGCCTGATGGACGGATGCTGGTGACGGCCAAGCAGGGCGCGTTGCATATCATCACGCCCGAGGGCGAGGTCAGCGCGCCGATCACCGGCCTGCCGGAGGTGGATCTGGTGGGGCAGGGTGGATTGCTCGACGTGGCGCTGGCGCCCGATTTCGAAAGTTCGGGCCGCATCTATGTGTCCTTTGCCGAACCGCGCGAGGGCGGCAATGGCACGTCGGTGGCGGCGGCGACGCTGGTGCTGGACAATGCTGGCGGGGCCACGCTGGAAGATGTTGAGGTCATCTTTCGGCAGGAGCCGACCTATGACGGCGACAAGCACTTTGGTTCGCGCATCGTGCCCAGCGAGGATGGCAACCTCTATGTGACAGTGGGCGAGCGCTCCGACGACCCGATCCGCGACGAGGCGCAGGACCTGCAAAGCGGTCTGGGCAAGATCTTCCGGATCAACGCCGAGGGTGAGGCGGCGGAGGGGAACCCGTTTGCCGAGGGCGAGGCGCAGCCGGAAATCTGGAGCCTGGGGCACCGTAATGTGCAATCGGCGACGCTCGATGGCGAAGGGCGGCTCTGGACAGTGGAACATGGCGCCAGGGGCGGGGACGAACTCAACCGGCCGGAGGCCGGCCTCAATTATGGCTGGCCGGAAGTGGCGTATGGCGTTGCCTATGATGGCGCGCCGATCGAGGGCGGCATTACGCAGAGCGCGGAAACCGAACAGCCAGTCTATTACTGGGATCCAGTGATCGCGCCTTCCGGGATGGCCTTCTACGAGGGCGCGGAATTTCCAGAATGGGGTGGCGCGTTTCTCGTGGGTGGGCTCGTGGCCCAGGCCGTCGTCGTCCTGCACATGGAGGGCGACCGCGTTGCCTACGAAGAGCGCATCGATATCGGTGCCCGGGTGCGCGACGTGCGGGTGGGACCGGATGGGGCAGTCTATGCGGTGACGGAACGCCGCGGAGGCGGCGGGTCGACGATCGTGAAAATCACGCAAGCCGAGTAGGCAAAGGAAAAGGCCCGGTAAAACACCGGGCCTTTTTCGCTGGGTTCGGAGCCTAGTGCAGGCGGCCGGACCAGTCGTCGATTTCCTTGCGGACCTCGTCCTTGGCCTTGCCATAGCGCTCCTGGATCTTGCCTTCGAGCTGCTCGCGGTTGCCGTTGATCTGGGCAATGTCGTCGTCGGTGAGCTTGCCCCACTGTTCCTTGGCCTTGCCGGCGAACTGCTTCCAACTGCCTTCGATACGGTTCCAGTCCATTGGGATACTCCTGTTCTGGTGATGGCAGGACAACGTCTCCCAGGCGCCTGTGTTCCCCAAATGTGATCACATCAGGCGGCGTTTGAGACTGCCTGGCGGTGGAGCGCGGCGACAATATCGCTGACGCGATAGGGCTTGGGAATGAAGGCCGCGCCCGCAGGAAGGTCAGCGGCCTGAGGACGGACACCGCCCGAAACGACAACAATGGGGAGGTCCGGACGCGCTTCGGCGGCAAGGCGTGCGAGGCACAGACCATCTGGTCCATCGCCCAACTCAATGTCGGTAACGAGCGCGTCGATATCGGTGGTGAGCAAGCGCGCCGCTGTGCGGGCGCTACCGGCCGGAACCGCTTCGAGGCCGAAGTCGGCCAACTGGTCGATGAGGTCGAGCAGCAGCAGGGGCTGGTCTTCGACCACCAGGACTTTCGCAATCTCGGGCATTTGGGGTTCCCCCATCACGCGGCACACAGGGGAAGAGACGACAGACAGCGGGTTTCGTTGCATGAGCCCACTGCATGGCTGCCAGCATGGTTAGCATTTGGTTCAAATTGCAGGTTCTGTCGCCCGGATGGGAGGACACGCCGACTTGATCGGACCACGTGGGGAGTCGCTTAAGCATTCTTGCATAGGTTCGGGCCTGTGGAGGACCGGGCGTGGCCAAAGGCAAGACGATACATCTTTCGGAAGTGGTGGGGGCGCTGAGCTTTGCCCTGGATATCACCGAGGGGCAGCCGGTGGGACACAGCCTCAGATGCTGCTGGATCGGCATGCATGTGGGCGTGGGTCTCGGCCTGAGCGAGGCCGAACTTTCGGACCTCTACTATACGCTGCTGCTCAAGGACATTGGCTGCAGCTCCAACGCGGCCCGGATCTGCCAGCTTTATCTCGCCGACGACTTGAGCTTCAAGAACGCCTATAAGGTCGTCGATACCAAGCTGCCGGAAATCCTGCGCTTCCTGATCGCCAATACGGCGCGGAAATCGGGGTTCGTCGAGCGGTTGCAGACGCTGGTGCATATTGCCCGCAATGGCGGGGAAATCTCCAGGGAACTGATCGAGACGCGGTGTCAGCGCGGCGCGGAGATCGCGCGGTCGATGCGGTTTTCCGAGGCGGTGGCGCGCGGAATCCTCGATCTCGATGAACACTGGGACGGGAGCGGACAGCCGCAAGGTCTTGCGGGCCGGGAGATTTCCCGGTTCGGGCAGATCGCCTTGCTGTCGCAGGTAGTGGATGTGTTCTTCATGCGTGGCGGCGCCGAGGCGGCGGTGGCGGAGATCAGCGAGCGGGCCGGGCGGTGGTTTGACCCGGAACTCGTTGACCTGCTGCTCGCCCTGCGGACCGATCAGGGGTTCTGGGATGCCCTGAGGGCGAATGACCTCGATCAGCGCGTGGTGGCGCTGGAGCCACGAGCGCTGACGCGTGCGGTCGATGAAGATTATCTCGACGACATCGCCGCGGGCTTCGCGCAGGTGGTCGATGCCAAGAGCCCGTTCACGGCGGGCCATAGCGACCGGGTGGCACTGTTCACGGACCTGATTGCCGAGGAGATGGGCTATTCGCCCGAACGGCGGCGATGGCTGAAGCGCGCGGCGCTGCTGCACGATATCGGCAAGCTGGGCGTGTCGAACAGCGTGCTCGACAAGAATGGCAAGCCGGACGAGGACGAGTGGGCGGAGATCAAGCGTCACCCGGAGCTGGGGCGGGTCATCCTCTCCAAGATCGATGCCTTCAAGGACATGGCGCGGATCGCCGGGGACCATCACGAAAAGCTCGATGGTCGCGGGTATCCGCATGGGCTCAAGGCCGACAGCATCGATCTCGATACGCGGATCGTGACGGTGGCCGATATTTTCGATGCGCTGACGGCCGACCGCCCATACCGCAAGGCCATGCCGGTATCGGTGGCCTTCGAGATCATGGAA
The DNA here is from genome assembly GCA_946480655.1 of uncultured Devosia sp. The sequence goes on from CAMLKN010000139.1 coordinate 6,074, forward strand.
AAAGAGATCGGAACGGGGCTGGATGCCGATGTGTTCGCCGCGCTGCGACGCGGCTTCGTGCGGCT